>DIZB01000018.1:35067-81106 GCA_002427805.1 Candidatus Saccharibacteria bacterium UBA6039 | reverse complement strand
AATCCGGCGACGCTGTATGTGGCATTTGGCGTGTCATCGATTGCCAGTGTTTTTTCTGTCACACCAGGTGGAGCGGGGGTTTACGAAACAATCATGATTACGTTTCTCGCATCGGCTGGCATACCTGCAGACATTGCGATCGCGGGTACATTACTTGCACGGGTGTCACTCCTGCTTGGCACCATTGTGTTTGGTTATTTCTTCTACCAACTAACGATTGTAAAATATGGAAAAAACCCGATTCAGCGTTAGCGATTTTATCGCTATTACCAATCAAACACTCGAATATGCCTATCCGAGCCTTGAAATAGAAGGTGAAGTAGCCTCATTTAAGATTAATCAAGATAAATATGTTTTCTTCGATATTAAGGATGCTGGTGGGAGCCTTGGCTGTTTTATGACGGTGTGGCAACTGCGTGTACCGATAGAAGATGGTATGAAAGTGATTGTGACGGCCACGCCAAAGCTCACACAATGGGGTAAGTTTAGCCTGACTGTCAAAAGCGTGCGGCCAAGTGGCGAAGGCGCTCTCAAGAAGAGCTTTGAAATTTTAAAGGCGAAGCTCGATAGCGAAGGATTATTCGCGCTCGACCGTAAACGCTCTTTGCCTCCAGTGCCAAAACACATCGGTGTGATTAGTAGTACGCAGGCAGCAGGATACGCCGACTTTATAAAAATTATTGGTGATAGATGGGGCGGCGTCAAAATCGACGTGGCTCATGTGCAGGTGCAGGGTGCTGATTCACCCGACCAAATTATCCGTGCACTGCAGTATTTTAATACGAGGGAAGAGCTGCCCGAAGTTGTCGTGATTATTCGTGGCGGTGGAAGCGCTGATGACCTAGCTGGTTTTAACGACGAGCAATTGGTACGAACGATTGCCGCAAGTCGTATTCCAACACTTGTGGGCGTGGGGCATGAAACCGACGAAAGTTTAAGTGATTTAGTGGCGGATGTGAGTGCTGCAACGCCAAGTAATGCCGCGCAGCTAATCGTACCCGACAAAGCTGAAGTGGTACGCTCGGTTCGTTACAAGATTCAATCGGTTCTGCCGCGAGTTTTGCAAGTGATCTCAGATCAACGAAGTCTTGTTCGCGAGTCACTTGAGCGGGCATTACGGGCGGTTGAGACTCAACACGAGCGAACAGAGGACCAGTTTTATCGGTTGCGCCGTGTGCTCGAGCAACTTGATCCGAATGTTCTTTTAAAACGAGGCTACGCACTCCTGCGCGGTGAGACGAAAGTGGGCAGTAGTGTAGAAATTGAGACGTATACAGCTATAATAAAAGCAAAGGTAGAACAGTATGAGCCAAAGTAAAGATACAACAATTCAAGAAAAAATAACTGAGCTCGATGGTCTTGTGGCGTGGTTTGATAGCGATGAGTTTACTTTAGAACTTGCACTCGAGAAGTTTAAGACTGCCGAGTCACTTGCACTTGGGATTGAAAAAGACCTCGCAGCACTCAAAAACGACATTCAGGTTGTGAAGCAAAAATTTGATAGCGAAAGCTAATGATTATATTTTGGATACTTGCTATCGTCGTGCTCGCATTTGGCTGGGTGGTGTTTCGCGGGGCACCATATGTCCCAAGTCAGAATCGCTACATTAAACGCGCATTAACGCAGCTATACCCACTTGGTTCTAAAGACGTTCTGGTTGACGTGGGGAGTGGTGATGGAGTCGTACTGCGTCGTGCGGCCCAGCTTGGCGCGCAGACTATTGGCTACGAACTCAACCCGATTCTTGTGCTCATCTCACGGTTTTTATCGCGTACATATAACTCGGTAAGTGTTGTATTGGCTGATTTTTGGACGACCAGCTTACCGGACGAAACGACAGTCGTATATGCATTTTTAGTCACACGAGATGTAAAAAAAATGATAGCAAAAATGCAGAGTGAAGCCACTCGCCTTAACAGACCACTGTATTTTATTAGTTATGGGAACGTCCTTCCAGGCATGACGCCCAAGAAAACGCTCGATGCCTACGGCCTCTATCGTTTCTATCCTTTACACTAAAGCGAACCATAAGTATAATGACGATATGATTCAGACTAAACGTATTCGTGAGCGAGGTGCAGCAAACCGTCTTGTTCTTTCGACCGTTCTTTTGTCGATTGTGGCTGCTCTTGCGATTGGTCTTGCCGTGTGGGGAATTATGAACTACATGGACCAGAAGAATAATGTTGATAGTAAAGTGGCAGATGCTGTTGCGACTGCCAAAAAAGATCAAGCTGATAGTGACGAGATAAAGTTTACGGCTCGCGATAAAGAGCCTAATCGACAGTTTGTTGGGCCAGATGATTACGGACGTCTCACATTTAACTATCCTAAAACTTGGAGTGTCTATGTAGACAAAGATGCTTCAACTGGCGGTACGTATGAGGCCTATCTAAACCCTGTGAGCGTGCCGCCAGTCAGTAGTACGCAACAATATGCGCTACGGGTAACGATTGAGCAAAAAGACTACGCAACAGCACTGACGAGTTACGATGCGGCTGTGAAGAAGGGTGACTTAAAGTCGAGCTCTGTAACCGCCGATGGTAGTAATGGGACGCGTCTTGATGGTAAATTCTCAACTGATATTCGTGGCTCGGCGGTGATTTTGAAGATCCGTGACAAAACGCTGACGCTTCGTACTGACGCAGATACTTTCCAACCTGATTTCAATGCGTTGATCGCTACAATCAAATTCAACCAATAATATACCCCAAACAGCTAGCAAGAGATTTCACATTGCTTACTAAACTTAATTTTATCTGAAAGAAGGACGGACCTTGATTAAGCAAATAGTAAGTTTGAATAAGGTTTAGTGAGCTGTCGAGACAACAACAGTTGAGGTGTAGCAGGCGTGCTACACTAAGTGTAGTATGAGTGCAAAGCGAGGGACGCACGAACAGCTGGTGGGAGGCGTGTTAGAAGATGGAATGCCATCTTTGATCGCTGCTGCACATGAGCTGAAGTCGCCACTTGCATTAGTGCGACAGTTATCTTTAATGTTAGAGGCGGGTGAACTATCTCAAGCTGAAAGCCAGCGTATGCTGCAGCAAATTACGCTCACAAGCGAGCGCGCACTGCGCCTTACGAGTGACCTGACACGCTCTGCGCGGCTTGATGACGCACTGTTTAATCTTGAGCCAATCAATCCTCAACAACTATGCGAGGACATTGTACGTGACCTGACGCCGCTGTTTAGGGCACACGGCCGCGAGGTACGATTAAAGACTCGTAAACATCCGCTACTGCTTGTTGCGAACCGTGATTTGCTGCGACGTATTATTTTAAATTTTAGCGATAATGCACTGCACTATGCTGATGCCGATAGTGTCGTGCAGATCCAAATTAACGCATTAAAGGGCGGTAAGACGATACGGCTTGGAGTACGCGATTTTGGTCCGGCACTCTCGAGTGATATGTGGAAGACGCTGAGATCAAAACTCACAACTGCACCTCAAGCTGTTCATGCTAGGCCGCAAAGTAGTGGGCTCGGGCTTTACATTGCTAGCCAATTCGCAGAGCGCATGAACGGTATGATTGGTATGACGAGACACCGCGACGGTGCGACGTTTTACGTTGATTTGAATGGGTCACAGCAGCTGAGTTTGTTATGAAGCAACAAACAGTTTTAATTGTTGAAGACGACGCGTGGCTGGCTGAACAACAGATACGAGTATTGTCTCAAGCGGGCTATAGAGCTATTAGCTCGCCTCACGCGATTGCCGCAATTGAAGCAATTGACGATGTTCACCCAGACGTCATTTTACTTGATGTTCTCTTGACGGGGAGTACTGGCTTTGCACTGCTTCATGAGCTGCAATCATATACCGATACTGGTAAGGTACCGATTATTCTTTGCACCAATCTCGCGAGCGATCTGATATTGAAAGATCTAAAACCATACGGTGTACGCCGAATACTTGATAAAACGACGATGCAGCCAGACGAGGTGGTTGCGGCAATAAAGAGTGTGCTGCTATGAACACCTTACGGACTCGCGCAATCGTGTTACGACGTACGAATTACGGTGAGGCCGATAGGATTTTGCAACTTTTAACACCTACTGGTAAAAAAAGTGTTATGGCACGCGGCGTTCGAAAGGAGAAATCCCGCCTGGCTGGCGGGATTGAGCTGTTTGCGATTTGCGACGTGGTGATAGGCGAGGGGAAGGGTGAGCTTGGTGTGCTCACATCGGCGCGTTTGGTGCAGTTCTATGGTCGTATTATGCAAGATTATGATCGTATGCAGTTTGCCTACGCGACCATTAAACTTATTACAAAAGCTAGCGAAATGGTGGATGAGCCAGATTGGTATGACATGCTATCGGAAGTGTTGATGGCACTTGATGCGCATTCGATCGAGCTTGAACTGATTCAGGCGTGGTTTTACGTACGTTACGCCGCGGTACTTGGCCATGAACTGAGTTTGTATCACGATACCTCCGGCGAAAAGCTAAATGCTGAAGATAATTATAGATATGATGAAACCGATCAAGGTTTTCGAAAAGTACAGGGAGGTGAGATAGGGTCACGGCAGATTAAGTTACTGCGTCTTATTGCGACGAGACCGCTCAAGACACTTGCACAGATTGGCGGTATAAAAGAAATTTTGCCTGATATTTTGATGGTCGCAAGGCAACACGCGGCTGTCTAGAAAAGGGAATGGGCCCCGGCGCGTGAGCGCCGGAGCCCGGTGACACTAGACAGCGTGAAGCTGCGGTGTCTGATGCGGTGTAGAGAAGTTGAGCGTTGCGACTTCGATGGCAGCGAGTTGGGTAGTGACCAGAAGATCACTGTTGCCCGACTCCCGTGCGATCTCGATGGCCGTGGCCAGGATCGACAGTGCCTTGTCTGCGTCGTGTGCGCCGTTCTTGCTGTACTCGCGCATCTCGTGGACCGAGTCGATCATCTTGTCGGCGATACTCGGGTGAGTGTCCGGCTTGATGATGTCTCTGATCTGTTTGATGATGGAGTGGAGCACCTGTTTGGTGTGCTCGAACACCCCCTGTGTGTTTGTGTTGCTCATCATGGCCCCCTTAGCTATAGAGATGAGTGTTACTATTATAGCATAAGTACGATAAAATATCAAGTGATGCTATAATTATGAGCAATTATGACCGACAAAAACACTCGAAACGAGAAGATGGAAGCAATTGTTTCCTTAGCAAAGCGTCGCGGCTTTATTTACCCTGGTAGCGACGTCTATGGTGGACTGAGCGGAACGTGGGATTACGGACCACTTGGCGTTACATTGAAGCGTAATATTATGCAGTTGTGGTGGAAGATGTTTGTGCAAGACCGTGAGGATATGTACGGTATTGACGCAGCGATCCTTATGAACCAAAAAGTCTGGAAAGCGAGTGGGCATGTGGATACGTTTACTGATCCATTAGTTGAAGATCTTGAGACACATATGCGTTACCGAGCCGATCATTTAGTAAAAGATGCAGGTTTTGCAGCTGATGGTCTGACGATGGGTGAGCTCAATGAGCTTATTATTGAGAAAGAGATCAAGAGCCCAGACGGTAACGATCTATCAGATGTTCGTACCTTTAATATGATGTTTAAGACCAATGTTGGGCCAGTCGACGACGAGTTGAGCGTTAGTTATCTTCGCCCTGAGACCGCACAAGGAATCTTTACCAACTACAAGAACGTGCTCGATAGTTTTTACCCAGACCTTCCATTCGGTTTGGCGCAACAAGGCAAAGCGTTTCGTAACGAAATTTCACCACGCGACTTTATTTTTCGCTCACGCGAGTTCGAACAAATGGAGATTGAATACTTTATTGATCCAGCAACCTGGGAGGTTGAGTTTGAGAAATGGATCGCACTTGTTCATGATTGGACAGATGCGCTAGGACTTCCAGCAGAGAGCATTCACGAGCTTGAAGTAGAAGAAGCTGATCGCGCGCATTACAGCAAGCGAACAGTCGATTTTGAATTTGATTTTCCGATTGGTCGCGAGGAGCTACTAGGTCTTGCATATCGGACTGATTTTGACCTTGGCAACATCTCACGTGAAGCTGGTAAAAATATGGAATACACCGTAAAAGGAACAAATACGAAGTTTGTCCCGCATGTCATTGAACCATCTTTCGGTGTGGAGCGTGCACTTATGGCGGTGTTATCTGCAGCCTACACAGAAGATGAAGTGAATGGTGAGAAGCGAACATATTTAAAGCTACCAACGCACCTCGCACCTGTACAATATGCAGTGTCGCCACTTCTGAAGAATAAGCCAGAACTGGTTGCGAAAGCACGCGAGGTTTATACAATCCTTAAGAAAAAATATGGCAATGTCATGTGGGACGACAACGGCAATATTGGTAAGCGTTATCGTCGCCAAGATGAAATAGGTACACCATACTGCGTTGTTGTCGACTTTGAAACGCTTGAAGATAACGCCGTCACTATCCGTGAACGCGACACGACTGATCAGAAGCGAGTCGCAATTAGCGAACTAGGTTAATATGCCAAAAAATGTAAAAAGATTTTTACGGTTCATACGAAATCATAAATGGTGGATCATGGGCATGATTCTTTTTGCGGTTATCGTGATCGTTGGGATGTGGGTGTACGCGGTTATTATAACTATACCAAATCGATACGACAGTGCATACACAAAGGTGGAGGATGTACCAAAGAGGTCAGTGGCGATTGTGTTTGGCGCCAAAGAAAATAATGGCTCACCGAGCCCGTATTTGCAGTTTAGGCTTGAGTCGGCGATTGCACTTTATAATGCCGGAACAGTAAAGAAGCTTTTGATGAGTGGAGATAATTCAACACCAGGATACGACGAGCCGACGGTGATGGGTAATACAGCACTGAAGTTTGGTGTGAAGCGTGAAGACATTGTTCTTGATTACGCTGGGTTTAGCACCTTCGATACCTGCTACCGCGCCAAGAATATTTTTGGTGTGACAAGCGCCATTCTTGTAACGCAGAATTATCATTTACCACGTGCGATCTTTACCTGTGAAGGTGTTGGCATTGATAGTATTGGCTACGGTGCGTTTGCGACCGAGCCGCTTTTGCAGGCACAATATACAGTGCGTGAGTGGTTTTCAATGGATAAGACTGCGCTGCAGCTTTTGACTCATGCGAAGTCGAAGTATCTTGGCAAACAAGAACTTATGACGTATTAAACAAGCTTCTTTGGAGCCTTAGATTGGTGATAGTATAGAACTATGCAAAGTAATGCTGATATAGAAAAAGCAATTCGTGATTATCTTCCTGAAGTGATTCACATGTCACTCTCGACCTCTATTAATAACATGCCATGGACGAGCGAAGTTCACTACGCATTCGATAACGATCTCAATCTTTATTTCATTTCCAAGTCATCAACTCGACATGGTTTTGAGATTATGGCCAATCCAAATGTGTCGGGCACGGTCGTTAAACAACATGAATTAGGTCAAAAACCGAAGGGTGTTTACTTTGAAGGTACGGCTGAGGCACTGAGCGAAATCAACGAACAGGGGATAGCGTATCAAACCTACAATAAACGCTTTAAAACTGACTGGCCATGGATCGATAAGGAAACAAAATTACCTGATGGTCACCGTATCTATAAGATTATTATTTCGGAATATTATGTTTTTGACAAAGAAAAGTATTATTTACCATGGATTCAAAGCCAAGATTAGTGTTAGATAAAATGTCGGAAAAATTGAACGAAATTTATATCGAGGGTGTACGAACTACAGTGCGTTTTATGGAAGCACAGACTGTAAAAGCAGGAGTTGAGTGCGATATTTACAGTTTCCCGGGTGATAGCTCAAGGGATTTGGCTGTTGTAAGAGTAGAAAAAGGATATAAAACACCTTTGCAGAAAGTAATTCTAGGGACGAAAACCACAGAAATCTTTATGAGCGGTACCGGTAATCTTACGGTGCATTCTGACGAGGGTGAGACAAAAATATATAATTTTGATTCAAAGAGTAACAATAGAGAGGTTATAGTGAAGCTTGGTGAAATGATGCAATGGCGTGCAGTTACTAGCCTTGTTTTTTACGAAATATGCGAACCACCGTATGAAGATGGAAGATTTCAGAATATCGACGAGACTAGTGTTTAGGGCTACAATACATACATGACTAAAAAGCTACTAATTACGGATTCATTCTTTGTATTTGACGACAATGTAAAAGCACTTGAAGCTGCAGGCTATGAGGTCATTCGGCTCGACGAACCAAAAGCAACCGAGCAACAAATGGTCGAAGCAATAAAAGGTACATCAGTTTACATTATTGGCGGTGTTGAGCAGGTGACCGCTGCTGTGATTGCAGCAGCAGACGAGCTAAAGGCAATTATATTTTCAGGTGTTGATTATAGTAATTTTATTCCAGCTGAACAGGCGGCGCTTTCAAAGGGTATTAAATTACTCAATGCTCCAGGCGCAAATGCGATTGCAGTTGCTGAATTTGCAGTTGGTATGGCCATTAGTATGCAACGTCGCTTTCAAGATATCGGACGATACGGTGATAAACAATTCCTTACCACTTTATCAATTCAGGGTTCAAAAATTGGTATTGTTGGGGCGGGTGATATCGGCTCAAAGATTCTTGAAGCAGTCTCTGTGTTTGGGCCATCAGAAATTGTATATTACAATCGATCGGTCAAAGATATACCCGCACGGAAGGTAGAACTTGATGAGCTGGTGAGTGAGTCGGATATTATATTTGTCTCGCTACCAAAACATGCTGGGACTATCTTTGACACAGAGGTCATTACGAAAATTAAAAAGGGTAGCTTGATTGTAAGTGTGTCACCAGAGAACTTATTTGATATGGATGCATTACTTCCTAGATTACAAGTGGGTGAAGTGAGGTTCGGATTTGATCATCCGTCACCGTCACCAGAGTTTGACGCACTTTCGAGTGAAGCTTGGTTTAGCGTGAAGAGTCATAGTGGATATAACACGGCACCGGCAATTAAGGCCGTGAGCGATAAGGTCACAGACGTGGCGGTACAGCTTTACGGCCAAATCTGATAGCTAAGCGTGTCATAGGGCCTACGATAGTCGCAAACCATAAGTTTGATATATAATAGGAACATGAAAGCAGTTTGGAATAACGAAGTTATCGCAGAAGCACCAGTAGCTGAACTCATACGAATTGAAGGCAATTGGTATTTTCCACCTAAGTCTGTAGAATGGCAGTATTTTAGTAATAGTGATCATCACACGACATGTGTTTGGAAAGGTGAAGCGAGCTACTACGATATCACTGTCGATGGGAGAGTCAATGATTTCGGTGCCTGGTATTATCCAGAACCAAAGGCTGGTTCGGTGGAGCGAGTGAAGCACGACTTTGCTAATTACGTTGCCTTTTGGAATGGCGTCGACGTTGTCGAATAAATAAACGACTGGTACATAAGCTTTTTTTCAGATTTTCGCAGTATTATTTGCTATGTAAGGAGATTATTACTATGGCAGAAGAAAAAGATTCACTAGAACAACCAGTCGATGATGAAAAAGTCTCGACGAAGAAGGAACTAACCAAAAAAGAATTAAAAGAAGCAGAGTTGCAGGACAAAGTCAGCCGCAGAGGCCTGATCATTACTGTATCTGTGTTGACAATTGTAGTGATTGGACTTATTGCCGCAGCGGCAGTGGTAGCGATGCGAGGTCGCGATAATCGACTGACGGGACCTGTGAACGGTTTCGGGACTATGCACATTACACGTTTTACAGGTAATGATTCACCAGTTTCCGGCTCGGGTCAGTATGTAAGCACACAGGCGACAAGCGACTCTGTGACGACAACTGTCTATAATTTCAAACGTGGAGTGGTGGTAGCGGTAAACAGCGATAACATTGTGATTGCTGGGGGCGGAAAGCAAACAACCATCAAGACGAACAGCTCAACTGTCTATACTGACGGAACAAAACCTGCGGTTAATGACACGGTAGCGATTACTGGTACTACGACCGATAATACAATTACAGCAACAGAGATTACTGTACAGAATTAAAAAGGTTAACGAACAAAAAACGCTCGTTCTTTGGACTAGCGTTTTTTGATGATGAGCTCAAGATTTGAAATGTAGTGGGCGGGATTAACGGTTTTATGGGTTCGTAGGTAGGCCAAGTGAATTTCGACAAATGGGAGACGGCTGTCTGGCCAATCGGACGCAGTTGGACTGTACTTGCTGTATGTTTGCATACTCGGATCGTCTTGAAGTGATTGCAGTTTGCTGGTCACTTCTTCGACGGTCATGATTCTACCGACTTAATCTTCTTGATTTTAGTCTTTGGTTTTTTGATCGCTTTTTGCTGATTAGTTCCCTTGGCCATATGTAATCCTTTCACATATATAGTGCTTTTCATTATGCGCTAAAACGAGACATAAAACTAGTGTAGAATGGAAGAGATGATTATTTACTACACCGATGGAAGTTGCAGCCCAAATCCTGGTCCTGGGGGATTTGCTGTGATTAAAAATATGCAGCCAGCATTTGTTGGACACGAATTAGAATCGACAAATATACGCATGGAAGGCCAGGCGTTGATTACGGCTATGAAAGATGCAAGGGGGCAGGAGTGCCAAATATTTAGCGACAGCGAATTTTGGATTAACGTGATTACCAAATGGGCACCAGGCTGGGAAGCAAACGGCTGGAAGAAAAAAGGCGGCGAAATTAAGAATCTCGAAATCGTCAAGGAAGCACTCGCTACCTATAAAGACTCACGGGCAACTCTTACGTGGGTACGTGGGCATGAGGGTGATTCTGGTAACGAAATGGCCGATCAGTGGGCTAATGAAGCGCGCGAGCAGCGACTTGATGGCGCTGTTGCAATTTAAACCTCAAAAAGACTTAAAAGTTTGGGCTACAATAGATCAAGATTGTTAGTAAAAAGGAAAGAGAAACATGGACGAAAAACCCGAGACGACTGATATTTTTTTGTGGGCAAATAATGTTGATGGTATCAAGAAAGAGCTAGACGTAGAGTTCTTTTTGTTTAACAAAAACTACACGCCCTATACAACAAGCTTTAACGCAGAGCTCAACTCTCAAATTAAACCGCTTTTTTTATACGATCTTATAAACTTTATAAACTTAGGCGCCGGCACAGGCCTGTCGGTTCGTGACTACGAGCTTTCGGAAGCTGAAGAAAATGTCCTTTTAAGGACGGACCTTGCGAAGGTGGGGCGTGCTGAGACGTTGATGCACCTCATTGAACACCAGCGTAGTGACATTGTAGAGTTTAGTGAAGCTGAACATGAATTCAAACGCATCAAAGGAATCATTGCGAGGTTTTCTCATAAAAACAGCCCGGATAAACCGTTCTATGCGATCAAGCAAATTTCACAGGGGCAGGTATTAAAGGGCACGACAGCATGGGAGTTTCGTGATGGTAAGTTTGGTGCATTTACGGCTGACTTTGGCCTAAAAGTTCCAGCAGACAACCAGGTACTGATTGTCGGTAAAGATATTTTTGCGTTTAGTCAGACAAAGTTTGAAAGACTGTTTAATTACGACTATAAGAAGCAACTTCTGGCCGACCAAAAAGTAATCGAGATTGAAAAGCAATTTAAGCTTAGTTTTCCTGATGGTCTCGACTTACAGTCACTTGTACGTGAACGCCCACGAACCGTTAACAAGTTACAAAAGATTGAAGTTGGCGCGATTACCCAAGAGCAGGTGATCGATTACGCAGACGAAATGCAGCTAGAGATTATGACTGATGATGCTGGTGCAATTATTATTATGGACGGATCGGACCTTGATACATTCGTAAATCTTATTAATGAAGATTATATTACGAGCCAAATTACAGGGCGGCGCTACGAGGTAAAGAGCAAACGAGCACTCGATGACCCTGAGGGCGAACCACCACGTGGCTAGTGGTTATGCTTGTAAATTATCACGACACAGATTTAAATAGAGCGAATGGCTAGTTACGAAATAGAACGACCACAGTATACGATTCGAGCAGGTGAGGGCCATGTCAGAATTGATGATATGTTGCCTGAGAGGCACTCGGCGATTATGGTACTCTCGTCACTTGTTGATTTTGACGGCACCGATGGTGACGGTCAAACACTTGAAGGCATTACCGGTATTATCAATGGCGATATTCGCAACAAAGGGCAGTTATATGACACTGGAACTGTCATTATTCAAACCGAAGGTCGCGATGATATGGCGGAACACGTTGATGCATGGCTTCAAAATTTTTATATGACATTTGAGCAACAGCTACAACTTAGTACTGCCGCACTTAGCAGCGCACTCGGCCAACGCAAAAAGCAGTAGAATCCCTAACTGCTCAGTAGACTATCTTTCTGGCTACAAGACTCATATAATAGAGGTAATGAAACAGGGGATTGCGTTAGAGGTAATGATGGCAGGCGAGAGCGTGCTACTAACTGGCCCAGCGGGAGCTGGTAAGACCTTTGTGCTCAATCAATTTATCCGAATTGCGAAGAGTGATGGTAAGCATGTATCCGTGACCGCAACAACAGGGCTAGCTGCGACGCATCTTGGCGGTACGACGATTCATAGCTGGAGTGGTATTGGCATTTCAGACGAGTTACCTCACGGCTTTGCGGAGCATATAGCGAAAGGACGACGCGAGATCATCGAGAAAACCGATGTACTGATTATCGATGAGATTAGCATGCTTCATGATTATCGTCTGGATATGATTGATGAGGTATGCCGCTTGGTTCGCAAAGTTGATGAACCGTTTGGTGGTATTCAGGTGATTATGAGTGGTGATTTTTTCCAATTGCCTCCAATTAATAGAGGTGATAGTAGAGCTGGTGGGTTTGTGGTGAATAGCAAAGTCTGGCAGGAGCTTGATCCTACGATTTGCTACCTTGCGGAGCAACACAGGCAAGATGACGAAGTACTGCTTGATATTCTGAATTCACTTCGTGCAGGTGAACTGCGCCGTCATCACGCCGAAAAGCTACTCGAGCGGGTGAATGTCGAACCGGAGAGTGACGAGTTACTGACGGAGCTTCACACGGTCAACGTAGACGTTGATACGCTTAACGACAGTAAGCTTGATGAGCTAGAGGGTGACGAAATATTTTATACACAGGCAACGACGGGCAGTGAGAGCTACGTTGAAACACTGCAGCGTTCAGTGCTTGCTCCGGCAACGCTACGTGTCAAGAAAGGTGCCCTTGTGATGGCTGTGAAGAACAGCCTCGACCGCAAGTATGTAAACGGCAGTCTTGGTACCGTGATTGATTTTGAGCAAGTCACCGAATACCCCGTGGTAGAATTCAAAAATGGCAAGGTTGTGACGATGTCACCGGATACCTGGGAACTTCGGGACGGTGATAAAAAGCGAGCGAGTATATCGCAGATACCTCTTCGACTTGCCTGGGCGATTACCGTTCATAAGTCGCAGGGCATGACGCTCGATGCTGCTCGAATTGACCTTCGAAAAGCCTTTGTTGAAGGCATGGGATACGTCGCACTGAGCCGAGTAAAAAATTTGAACAACTTGTATCTTACTGGTATTAACCAAATGGCACTTCGCGTGAGTGAAGATGCGCAAACAATTGATATTACACTGCGTGACCACGCGGCCAAAGATAGTAAGCGCTATGCTTACTTAGAGGAAGCAGCCGCAAAACGAAAAGTAGAGAAGCCAGTCAAGGTACCAAAGGCGAGTGGCTGGAGTGAAAAGATTGAGACGATGAGAAAAACATATCCAAATGCATATCGGCCTTGGGAAGCAGCTCAGGACGTACTTCTTAAGGAGAAATTCCAAAATGGCAGTAGCGTAAAAGAGTTATCAAAACTTCTTGGTCGACACGAGGGATCGATTACGATGCGCCTACAAAAACATTTTGGTGAGGATGTAGTGCAGAACTAGTGTCATATTGTCATCGTTTTCTTAGATAAAAAGCCACAACTATATCTGTAAATGCTCATACTTATCCACAAAACTGTGAATAACCACAACCGCTTATCACTATTATGTCAAAATTGGGGCTTGTAGTGGGTAATTGTGGGTAGTATAGTTAAGCCAGTGGAAAGAAGTGGGTAACCCCCACGAGATAAAACAAACACCACTATTAAAAAATAACCTCACGGAGCTACAAGAGCACGAGATCAATATGGCCAGTGTAGATTATTTCGAACGAAAGCTTGATGACAAGCATCGGTTAACCATACCGACTGAACTTCGAAATGAATTTGCAAGCGGCGTAGTGATTACACGTGGTTTTGGTAGCTATTTACATCTCTACCCCCAAACAGTTTGGGATAGTGAAGTAGAAGCGGCACTTTCAGGCAGCGGTAACATCTTAGATGAGACGGTTGCTGATTTGAATGTGCAATTTCGACGTGGCAAAACCGAGGCAGCACTCGACCAGAAACAAGGCCGAGTCACAATTGAGCAGCATTTGCTTGATTTTGCCAAGATTAGCCATGACGTTGTCGCGATCCGTGCTGGCACATACTTCCGTATACTTGCGGCTGAGACGAACGTCTAAGCTTTTCCGAATTTATTTGTACATTAACAATTCGTGACGATTCAGAAGAAAACTCTCGAGATCAGCTATCTGGTAGTGAAGCAGTGGGCTACGGAACCACATTAAAAAATCCGCGCACCTTACTCAAAAACACACCTCCCAAAAAACTCCACCTCACACATAAGTCTCTCAATCGAATAATTGATAGGATTTGAGTTACGTTGTAACCCCCTATATACCAATTGTTCGACAACTTATTAAAACAAACACACAACAAACACAAAAAGCTTTGCTACCAGTTAGGTGATCTCGACGTTCTGCCCATGTTATATTGGGAAGGACATGAGTATCAAAGAACATCCACCACAATCAAAAGATGAAGGCGAACTCCGTTCGAATGATTCTTTCGCATTACATGTTCCGGTTCTCCTAGAAGCAACGCTTGACACATTACATCCAAAACTCGGTGAGAGCTATCTCGATCTGACAGCGGGGTATGGTGGACATGCAAACGCTTTTCTAGAACAAACCAAAAATTACAGCCACGCAGTACTCGTTGATCGTGATGATTATGCCATAGAGCATTTGAAAGCACTGGAGACCAAGGGAGTACGGCTGATGCATACCGATTTTGTGTCCGCTGCCAAACAGCTGATACAAGAAGGGACGCGTTTTGACATTGTATTGGTTGATTTGGGGGTGTCATCACCACAGCTTGATCAAAGCACCCGAGGGTTTTCTTTTATGAACAGTGGACCACTTGATATGCGGATGGACCGACGTTTGGGCGTCAGCGCAGAAACGCTCGTTAACACCGCATCAAGCGCCGAACTAACGCGTATCATCACTGAGTATGGCGAAGTGCCGCTCGGTGAGGCTAAGGCAATTGTTACGGCAATTGTTGACGCACGGCCACTATCAACAACTGAAGAACTCGCGAATTTGATTAAGACAACACATCGTGGCAAATGGAAGAAAACCCATCCTGCCACTCGTACCTTTCAAGCACTCCGGATTGCGGTTAACGACGAGCTACGGCTGGTCGAAGACCTGTTGAGCCATTTGCCCGACCTGCTAAACCCAGGCGGGCGAGTGGGCATTATTAGCTTTCATAGTCTCGAAGACCGATTGGTCAAGCAGTACCTTAAAGCGCAATTTGAATCAGGATACGAGGCCGAACTGCAGCCATTGACTAAAAAGCCCATCCTCGGAGTCACTCACGATGTTCACAATCCGCGCGCCAGGAGCAGTACGTTCCGGGCAGCAGTGAAAAAATAAACAACCAAAAGGGAAGGGGCAAAACACCATGCCAATTCACATTACAGTACAATACGCAGACGTCGCACAAGTTGTGGCCGTTCACGTAAAGTAATAACACATATGCTCCGTCACCTCGTAATAGGTGGCGGGGCGCCAAAATAAACATAACAAAAGAAATTCCACCACATGTCATACCAAACAGCTACAATGTATAGTAGTCGGCGTCAACAGAATTGGTCACGTAACCAAAACACCGTCGCATTTATCTCATCAGTCAAACTTGGCCCTGTGGCTCATACGGTACTTGTTGCCCTTATGATCACTGTACTTGGTTTGATTTATTTGACGCAGGCGACTCGTGCAACAAGTTACGATTATCAATCACAAAAGATTGATAGCCAAATTGCTGATCTCAACACAAAGAAGAGTGATCTTGAAGTAGAGAACGCTCGTTTGACCGCACTTGAAACGGTGAAGAACAGTAGTGTCGCAACGACTCTCGCGACACCTTCAAACACACAGTACGTTCACGAATAGATCTTATGAAACTAGAACTGCAACACGGAAGTCGATCTCGCATCCTTGCTGGCCTCATATTACTTGTGGCCGCTGTATTCGTGATACGGCTTTTTTATTTGCAGGTTATTCAACATGGTTATTATGTGGGGCTTTCTACGGCAGAGCAGGTAAAGCGCCTTACCATCCCAGCGAAGAGGGGACTTATCTATGCACTTGATGGAACGACACCCGTACAGCTCGTCCTTAATCAAGATGTCTATACCGTCTTTGCTGATCCGCAAACTACGACTGACAACAGTAAAATTATCGATACAATTCAAAAAATTGCAGGCGGAAATGCCCAGTCAAATCTTCAGGAGAAGCTTGATAACAAGGCAAGTCGTTACCAGGTACTTGCCACGCGTATCACCAGGGCTCAGGCTGATCTTATAAAGGCCGAAAATCTACGAGGCATTGGCTTTCAAGACCTTACGCAGCGTGTCTACCCAGAGGGTGCACTTGCAGCTCAAGTTCTTGGATTTGTAGACTATACCGGTAATGGGCAATATGGTGTTGAAGGCGGCTTGGATGATCAGTTAAAAGGCACGGATGGCATTCTACAATCCGTTACCGATGTCAGCGATGTGCCACTCACAATTGGAGATAAGAACGTTAATATTCCAGCAAAGAACGGCACTAACGAGGTGCTGAGCATTGATCGGAGTGTACAGTCATATGCTGAGCAAGCATTAGCTAATGGTATTAAGAGAGTAAAAGCAACGAATGGCAGTATCTTGGTAATGGACCCTCAAACTGGAAGAGTAATGGCAATGGCAAATCTTCCATCATTTTCACCGGCTGACTTCACGAGCGTTACTGACCCAGCAGCATTTAATAACGGTGTTGTATCGGCTCCATACGAACCAGGCTCAGACATCAAGACGCTGACACTTGCAACGGGCATTGAAAAAGGTGTTATAGGGCTTGATACGACCTACAACAATACCGATTACATTAAGGTCGACGACCGCGTAATTACCAACGCCTTTAAAGGACAAACTGGTAACATTACAATTCAACATGCACTCAACTGGTCGCTTAATACTGGGTTTGTAACGATTGCCGAAAAGCTGGGGGATGGAAGTACTATTACGAAACAGGCTCGCGATACGATGTATGACTATTTTCACAATAAATTTGGGCTAGGTACTCTGACTGGCATCGAAGTAGGAGGAGAGGTTGCTGGAACAGTGATTTCACCTGATGATCCCGATGGTAACGCTGTACGATATTCGAATATGGCATTCGGACAAGGGCTTGATGTCACAATGATTCAGGTAGCAGCAGCCTTTAGCTCGGTAATCAACGGTGGCCATTATTATAAGCCAACAGTACTTGCTGGTACGGTTGATGCTAATGGTGCATATATTCCGCTGCCAGCTCCGTCACCACTCCGCACAACGATAAGTAAGGCGACATCTGATCAGATCTTGCAAGCAACTCAAACTGCTCGATGTACGTTTTATTGTCGGCAGGATAAGCCTGGTTACACCATCGGTGGTAAGACAGGAACGTCACAGACCCTTGTAAATGGTGTTTATGTTGACAACCAAACAGTCGGAACCTACTTAGGCTATGGCGGGACAGATACGCCACGCTATGTCATAATGGTGCAAGTATCTGGCCAAAACATGAATATCGAAGGTGGGACGGATGTCGAGCCAATATTTTCGGATATGTCCAACTGGATGATAGATCACTTAAAACTACAGCCAAAGGGGTAAATGATGCAAGAAATAGCAATAACGAATCTGACACACGAGTTGACAACAACGTTTATTTTGAGTGTTGGTGCATTTTTGATTGCTATGTTTTTAACGCCAATCTATACGTTTCTTGCATATCGCTATAAGTTTTGGAAAAAACAACGAAGCACGAGTACGACGGGGGAGAAGCTAGAAGTATTTACGAAACTCCACGCGAGTAAGTTCAAACGTAACATTCCGACGATGGCGGGCATTATATTTGTAGCAGCCATCTTTGCGGTGACGTTCTTTTTTAACCTTGATCGCGCACAGACATGGTTACCACTCGCAGCCCTTGTAGGTGGTGCACTGGTTGGGCTCCTTGACGACATTATCAATATTCGTGGTGATGGTACGGGTGTTGCAGGGCTTCGCTCGAGTCTTAAGTTTGCTATGATCACGGCGATTGGTCTTGCGCTCGGTTGGTTCTTCTTTGTGAAGCTTGGTGTCGATGCGGTTCACGTTCCATTTATTGGAGACCTGACGCTCGGATGGGTAATTGTGCCGCTGTTTGCGTTTGTGGTTGTGGCCGCCGGTAATGCGGTTAATATTAGCGACGGGCTAGACGGACTCGCTGGAGGCCTCGCCTCGATTGCCTTTGGTGCTTTTGGGGTTATCGCGCTCTTACAGGGCCCGCAACATTACTTAATTGCAGGTTTTTGCTTTACAGTCATGGGGGCACTCCTTAGCTACCTTTGGTTTAATATTTACCCAGCTCGCTTCTTTATGGGCGACGTTGGGAGTTTCGCGCTCGGGACATCACTTGGTGTTGTCGCGATGCTGACAAATACACTATTTATTCTGCCAATTATCGGTATTGTCTTTGTGGGTGAGGCAGGTTCAAGCTTAATACAGATCTTTAGTAAAAAGGTTTTTAAACGGAAGGTATTTATTTCTGCACCAATTCATCATCACCTAGAAGCGATCGGTTGGCCTGAAACAAAGGTGACGATGCGTTTTTGGGTGATTGCCTGCGTGGCAGCATTCGTCGGTGTTTCCATAGCGGTTCTTGGAGGCAATATTTAAGATGGCAATAGGTGGGCGCCAGTCGCAGATTGTACTCGACGCACTGCGTACGCCTATGCAGGCAGTGTCCGGTACCGTAAGGCGTCATCGTCCCGATTACTTGATTGTGCTTTATATGGGGCTGCTGATGTTGTTTGGCCTGATTATTATGTATGCAATTGGTCCACAGCGTGCCAATGTGCTTAATAATTCGTATGGCAGTAACTACAGTGATACGTACTTTTTTGTGAAGCAACTTATTAGTTTATTATTATCGCTTGGTGCATTTGTGCTGATGGCGATTATTCCATTCGCTTGGACGCTCAAGAAGGGGAGTGCACTGCTTGTTATCGGAATTATCGCTTGTGCGGTGCTAGCCGTTGCTGGGTGGCTTCATTTAGGAATTGCACAAGAAAGCCTCGGTGCCAACAGATGGTTCAATTTAGGGCCTCTTGGAAGTTTGCAACCAGCCGAGATACTAAAGTTTGGTATGTTGGTATTTGTAGCTGGCTTTTTAGGTACAAAAGCGAAGCAGGGCAAAGTGAATGATGTCCAAGGCACGTTGATTCCACTTGCTATCATTACGGCAATTGCCATGTTGTTTATTATTGTGATCGAGAAGGATATGGGGACTGGTATTGCGCTGACGAGTATTATTGTGACGATGCTGTTTATTGCAGGCGTGCAGAAGAAAATTGGCATTACTTTGCTTGGTGTGGCAGTTCTTGCTGGTATCGTTCTTATCATTATCGCACCGCATCGGCTTGACCGCATTACAACATTTGTTCAGGGTGATAACACATCAAGTAGTGACTCATCGTCATATCAAATTGAACATGCAAAGATGGCGATTGGAAGCGGTGGTGTGTTCGGTGTTGGTATTGGCAACAGTGTACAGGCGACGGGCTACCTACCTGAAGCAATTAATGACTCGGTGTTTGCCATTATGGGTGAGACGTTTGGTTTTGTTGGACTTGTGGCAATTCTGGCGCTTTTCATTGGGCTTTTAATGCGACTACTTCAAGTGCTCGATCATTTAATTGATATGCGTCTGAAGCTACTTGTTGCCGGTGTCTTTGGTTGGCTCGGCGCGCATGTTATTCTTAATATAGCTTCAATGATTGGGCTGATTCCACTGACAGGTATTACATTACCACTTCTGAGCTTCGGTGGAACGAGTATGATATTCATTGCAGCTGCACTTGGCTTGATATTCCAATTATCACGCTACACCGTCCATTCATCAAGATTAACCGAAGGATCATCGTATGAAGATACTCGCAGTCGGCGGGGGCTCGGGCGGACACGTTACGCCAGTCGTCGCAGTTCTTAAGCAGATAAAAAGCGATCATCCAAAGAGTGAGATTCGATTTTGGAGCGACCGTTCTTTTGCTGCGCAGGCAAAGTCGCTTATTCATGAGTTTGATCCCACAGTATCGGTCTCTACTATCATCGCCGGTAAGTTACGTCGCTACCATCACCTGAGCGTTCTTAGGCAGCTATTTTGGCCACGTTTGATGTTTCTGAATATCCGCGATACATTTTTGGTTGGCATTGGTATGGTACAAAGCACAATAAAACTGATTATATGGCGGCCTGACGTTGTGTTTACCAAGGGCGGCTATGTCTGTTTGCCCGTGGGAATCGCTGCACGGTTTCTCAGGATCCCACTTGTTATCCATGACTCTGATGCACATCCTGGCCTCACAAACCGCGTTTTAGCCCGCTTTGCGACCTCTATTGCAACAGGGGCGCCGCTCGAGTTTTACCACTATCCAGCGACTATAACACGTTACGTTGGTATTCCGATTGCTGAAAGTTTCCATGAGCATACACGCGAAGAACGTGAAGGAGCGAAGAGCGAGTGGGGGATTGCGACGGGTAAGCCGTTGATTGTCATTACAGGTGGGGGACTTGGCGCTCAGCGTATTAATGAAACCGTGGCGGAAACCCTACACGAGCTTCTTGCTATTGGCTCCGTCGTTCTTATCTCTGGGGCAGGGCAGTACGATGAGCTACGGGCGCTCATGCCACCAAATGACGAGCATTTTCAACTACATGCTTTTATAACGGATATGCCAGTGCTCCTAACAGCTGCGGATGTTGTGGTGACACGAGCAGGGGCGACAACAATCTTAGAACTAGCCGCGCTTGCGAAGCCGACGATTCTGATTCCTAATGCCAAGCTAACGGGTGGTCACCAATTGAAGAACGCTGCAGTCTACGCCGAGAAAAATGCTGTTCTGATTGTGAACGAAGAAGCAATGATGCAAAATAGACAACTGCTTGTTGATGCTGTTCGTGATCTTGTATCTCACCCCGAGGAAGCTCGGGCTATGGCACAGCGTTTTAGGACATTTGCAAAACCACATGCTGCTAAAGAAATGGCCGACATGATCATAGCCGCCGCCTCTTCAAAATAGGCTATAATAGGCATAACTACTATGGCAATATTTCGTAAAAAAGCAGATAAAACTGTGCCTCGGCGCCGCTTGGCGCAGGAATTTGAACGCGGACCAGCACATACAACAACGCAACATACGTTTCGTCGTAACCGTACACTCACAGGCTCAACGTCTGATAGTGTGGCATCGAGCTCACATTCGCAACCAGATATGCTATCACAGCGCTCACACGCACACAACCTTGCTCGCGTTCGACGCCGAATTGGCTCGATACTTCTGATTGTTGTTCTTGCAGCGGCATTTTTATATTGGCTTTTGACGCAGCTGACTGCACAAGTGAGTATCGCGTTCTCTGATACGTCTATATCTCACAGCCTTGATACGTCGATCTACCAGAAAGCGATCAATGATTATATGGGGATCCATCCGTTTAGTCGTTTGCGTTTTATGCTTGATACGACTGATCTGGGTAACTACCTTGCAAGTACTGTTTCAGAGGTTGATAGTGTGGCTTCTGCGCAGATGGGCTCAATGAGCGAAACGATCTTTACTCTCGTTATGCGTCAACCGGTTGCCGGTTGGAAGATCGGTGCTAAGCAGTACTACGTCGATGCCAAGGGGGTTGCTTTTGAACGTAACTTCTACGGGAGCCCTAGTGTCCAGATTGTCGACGAAAGTGGTGCTGCCTTGCAACAAGGCGCCCTGATTGCGAGTAATCAGTTCTTAAGCTTTGTTGGCCGTGTGGTCGCCTTATCAAAAGTGAGGGGCTATACGGTGACGGATGCGATCCTCCCCGCTGGTACAACTCGTGAGTTAGAAATAAAGCTTAGTGGAGTAACGCCACTTGTAAGGTTATCAACTGACCGCCCAGCAGGGGAGCAGGTAGAAGATATGGCTCGCTCGCTTGTGTACTTAACATCCCGTGGTCAGGCACCGTCGTATATTGATGTACGGGTCAGCGGCAAAGCATTCTACCAGTAAGATAGCAGGGCACTACTGCCTCACCCTATCATGTTCTAAATTTGTTCTATTTTTAGAACGTAGCACGGCAAACGAAAAAAACATATTTAAATATCAAAATATCAAAAAAGCAAATAGGGCGTAGTGGCAGGAGGGAAGTGTGAAAACATTTTCTATGAAAAATGCAAACTCGGCTATGGCCATTGTGGATAACTTGATGGTAGCAACGTCGCAAATATGACAACTAGTTACGATGCAGTATGAATAGTCATACATAAAATAAAAAACAATGTGCGTAACATAGTAAATTAATAGATTCATACTACGCAGTATGAATAGTACTACACTCTCCAGGCTATATTGGCTACATGTAGCCATAAACAAGATGGGTATGTATTCATCTATTAGTCATATAGTTAATGTCGTAAAAGATATATTGTGCGACGCATAGTCTATATATCCATCCACAGCTTACTATTCATACTTTCTGCACTCTGCGTCTTTATATTTTGTACGCTGCTTCATTTCATGCATACTCTCATTCCCTACTAACTTGTTGGTGACGTTTCCATGGCTTGCCTATGTATATGTGGATCGCTGCGTACTATAAAAGAATTTATATCGATATATTAGTGTTCTATATTTGTTCTATTTCCTTTCGGGTGAAATAGAACAAATCAAAGGAGTACTATCGTTCGATACGAATCGTATCGGTGTCTGTTGCTACAGTTTCAACTACCCGCTCGCTTACTGATGCTTGCGCGTCAGAATCAACGGGTGCCTTCTTACGACGCGTTCTGGTGCGTTTACGCTTAGCCGGTGCTTCTGTGTCTATCCCCTGCTCCTGCGTAGCTGCTGGGGCTTGTTGTGCGCCCACGTCAACTGGCCATTGTTTTGCCTGCGCCTGCGTGACAGGGGCTTTTTGCAGATGTGCAGGAGGTTGGATGGCAGCGCTAATCTCTGCTTCAATTTCTGCTCTTGGGCGGCTGTACATACGACGTGTATTTTCAATAATGCGACCGGTGTTGTCAATCTGTGGCGGAGGAAGTGTTAAAGTCGTGGCACTAAAGGCAGGAGATTTCTCGCCGGCGATGACCATGTTAATGATAAAATGACGATTATGCATCTGAAGCAGATCAGTTGGTTCAAACTGCGGCTCAAACTGCTTCGCAAGGATCGGTGCGTCGTCGGCCGAGACACGGAATGAAATCATGGTGCCGACGTTACCAAACACGGCATCACGAACTGTTTCGGTCATTTGTGAGATGTACTGGTTAGCAACTGTTAGGTTGAGGCCGTACTTACGAGCTTCGGATAGAATTGTCGCAAATGAATCGGTCGCAAAGTTTTGGAACTCATCGACGTAGAGGTAGAACGGACGGCGATCTTCGATATGTTCAATATCACTACGGCTCATCGCAGCAAGCTGGATCTTCGTGACGAGGAAGGCGCCAAGGATAGCAGCGTTGTCCTCTCCAATGAGACCTTTTGAGAGATTCACGATCAGGATCTTACCCTCATCCATAATTTGGCGAATGTTGAACGTACTCTTTGGTTGGCCGATGATGTTACGAATAATCGGGTTAGCCGTAAAGGCACCGACCTTATTAAGGACTGGTGCGATAGCTTCAGATACAAACTTGTCGTTCCAGCTGGCAAATTCGACTTTCCAGAAGTTTAATACGACGGTATCTTGTGAGTATTCTAGGGTTTCATTACGGAATTTTTTATCCGTTAACATGCGTGTAATATCGAGCATGGTTGTAGTCGGGCGGTCGAGTAGCGCCAGAATGGTATAGCGAAGAATGTACTCGAGGCGTGGTCCCCAACTCTCGCCGAACATGCGCTTTAACACGCCAATCACTTCACTGCTGATGTTGGTCTTTTGGTTTGGGTTGGTGACTTCGAGCGGGTTAAAGCCAAGTGGATATGCGGTATCGGCCGGGTTAAAATACACAACGTCTTGCATACGTGAACCAGGAATAAAGCGCATGTTATCGACTGCAAAGTCTCCGTGCGGGTCAATGATGGCGTACCCATGGCCATGGAAGATGTCACTAAGGGCAAAGAGCTCAAGTGTTCCTGACTTCCCTGCTCCGGTTTGTCCAATAATATAGACATGACGAGAACGGTCTGAACGCAACATGCCGAACTGATGGTTGATGCCACGGAAATTCGTCAGGCCAAAGGCACTGATATTCTCGTCGATCGCGTTATTACCGGTAATAAGAGGTAGCTTCGCTGGTGGTTCGGCAGTCTTCGTACTCGCCCAAACAATATTTGGCGTTTCAACATTGGTGTGCGGCAAGTGAAAGACACTGGCAACTTCTTCGATATTTAAAATATAGCCTCGATCGTTAAACGAACGTGCGCGATATTTTGCGAGATCTTCTTTGTGGAAACTTGCGCTTGTCATCTTGAAACCGTTAAGGTTGGTACTGTTGAACTGTTTAAAGGTTCCAACGATCGCTTGCATACGAAGTCGCGCATTTGTAGTGCTATCACCAAGGTATGCCAAACGAATCTTTACTTCGTAGCCAAGTTTCGTTGCTTTAGTGGCAGCTTCGGTAATACGTGTTTTGTCACGATCGGACATCTCTGGTGCACTTGCTGGCTTGCCGTCTTTTCCCTGTTCTGGTGGTCTCCAAAGTGCTTCTAGGAGTCCTAAAATCCACTTGAGTCCCCCATCACCGTTAGTTGAGGTAGAATTTTTTCCTTGTTTGACCCCTGATATCCATTTATCAGAACGCTTGTGCCAGTCATCGGCGATTGGTCGAACGAGCATTTGAATCCATACTTCTTCACCAGTTGACTCTAGTTTGGCGAGTGTGCCTGTGATGCCAGCGAGTGGGTCCACCTCGAAGCTTTGGAAGGTTTTAATAGGGAGCATTTGATTATCAGTCAGGGTAATCTCTGAACTATAGACAACACTGTGCTGGCCCTCGTGAGACACGTAGTCTTCGTCGGCTTCACGAATCTGAACGGTTGGGTACTGAGAATAAATTTGTCCTTCAACGAAGCTACGAAGGGTCTTTGGCACCCAGACATAAAAGCGGATTTGGCCGTTAACCGACGCAATTTCGAAACTGAGGTGTTCTTGGAAGTTGCTGTTAAATTTAAGCTCATCTTTATCGCGTAAAATACCGTGAAGACTGGCAAATAACTGCTCTGCTGCAAGCTCTTTTTTGTCGTTGGCTTTTGGAATTTCCATGATCAAAAGATCACTGTCGATGTGCACATGACTATCAACGCGGCGATAGTTGCGCCACGTCAGAATGCCCAGAATAACCACAATCGGTAGCCATACGTACCATTGCAATAAAAATGTGATAATGCTTGAAAATATGCCCATGTTACCCTTGTATTGTCTCACCTCAAGGTGAACTTGTCGAGCTTAGACGTCCTGAAGCGTGTAGGTTGCTTTGGCAACACGTTTGAACTGAGGCTTGCTTTGAAGGTTCAACAGAATGGTTGTTTCTTTCACTTGGCGGCTCTTCAGAACACGCTTAACGATTTCATCGCGGTGAAGCGGTGTATCTGACTTTTTAAGGACGTCAGCGATGATGTCAGAGACTGTTCCTTTTGAGAAGCCCCAGCTATCGAGTGCGTAAATGCCGCGACCAATCAGTACGAAGCGCTTGTCTTTAATAAGTTCGTTGTGAATTGCCTGCGTGGTGACGTCTTTACGCTTGAAGCTACTATCTTTGATAGAACCAGCGATGTCAGAAAAGTGCATTGGTTTTTCGTTTTCAGCCAGAATAACGTAGATTTTGTCGCGGATATTCTTTGGGTTAACGGTTGGCCATTTGACCAGTCCCCAACTATCTTTAAGATGAGCTAGCAGCTTGCTGACGCTTGCAAGTGCACGAACGTGGCTTGGGTGCTCGTAGTTAAGCTGTGCGTCAAGTTCAACGATAGTAAGTGGCTCACCATGCTTTTTGATGACTTTAACGATCTCATCAACTTCACCTTTAATTTTCTTTTCGTCACCGTATTCACGGATACCGACAGAGAGGAAATAGCTGTCGTTTTCGCCCACAACTGCAAGGTTTGGGGACAATTCAGCGATGAATGCCACGTGGGCACGTTCGCGTTGATCCGTTGTTTTACCGAGTAGTTGATCAGCTAAGTCTTGCACACGTGCAACACGGCCAAGCTCAGTAAGGTTACGAATAAACGCTTTTTCGAAGACTGAAACTGATTCAATTTTGCCATCTTCAGCAGCGATCTTAAGGCGAATAAGAATTGCCTTTTCAAGCTGACGAACACGCTCGCGGGTAATGCCAAGGAGCTCACCTATCTGCTCGAGTGTCTCGCGGCGATCATACAGACCAAAGCGACGCGTAATAATCTCGCGTTCACGCTCTTGGTCAATAATAGATAGGATTTCGTTTACGCCACCTTTTAAGTCAATGGCAGCCGTAACTTCAGCTTTTTCGCTCGTCATCTGTTTTTCCTCTCAGCCACACCGCAGATCGTTTATGATTACTATTCGTATCTATGTTAGATTATACAAGATTCTATTGTTAATGTCAAACATATTATTGTTATCAATGTAATGTCATTATAGCATGTAGTCGACATGTCTTGTAAAGAGTGTTGTGGGACTTTTTTAATAGCTAGGATATGGTGTGGATAAGTAGGTCTGGGGTGTTGCCCGGCCAGATGCCACCCCTGCTCGCGACAGTGCGAACTATTTCTTTTTTGTAACGCGTTTTTTGGCTGGAGCTTTACGAGTCGTTGGCTTTTTCGTAGCTGTACGCTTTGTGAAGCGGCCTTTTTTAGCGGCTGGCGCATCTTTAATCATCTGGAGGGCTTGCTCATGGGTAATTGTCTTTGGGTCAGTGTCTTTTGGAATCTTGGCATTTTTTGCGCCGTCAGTAATGTAGGGACCAAAGCGACCATTAAGCACTTTTACGCCGTCGCCAAAGTCAGAAATATTCTTTTCAGCCTCTGTTTTGAGCTTCATCGCGTAGAGTTCGCGAGCTTCATCAAGTGTAATTGTATGAGGGTCAAGGGGCTTAATGCTAACGAAGAGTTTATCAATTTGAATATACGGACCAAAGCGGCCAATATTGGCTTTGATCGGTAACCCTTCGGCAGTTTCGCCAACAACGCGTGGTAATGTAAAAGCGAGCAATGCTTCGTCGAGCGTCACCGTCTCTATCTTCTTACCAGCTGGCATTGGAGCAAACAGTGGTTTGTCCTCTTTTTCATCGCCACTTCCCAGTTGAAGCATTGGACCGAAACGTCCGAAGCGTGCCAGGATTGGCTTTCCGGTCTTTGGATCAATTCCAACTTCCCTTGCCTGCGCGACGTCCGAGCGTTTAATATCACCAGACTTCTCTATTAGCTCGTGAAATGGCGTGTAAAATTCTTGTAACATGTCGTTACGGTCGAGTTTTTTGTTGGCAATGAGATCGAATTCTTCTTCAACATGCGCCGTAAAGTCATAATCAACGACCTGAGTGAAGTTGTTAGTCAGGAAGTCGGTTAACACTTCTCCACCAGGGGTAGGAATAAGCTTACCACGGTCTGAACCAGTTTTTTCTTGAACAACTGCGCGACCGACACCAGAGTCAGGTGTAAATGAAAGCTCGATCACGTCACGCGGTGTGCCCTCGGCTTCACCTTTTTCAGCATAACCACGAACCTGAACGGTATTAATAATGGTGGCGTAGGTAGATGGACGGCCGATGCCAAGCTCTTCAAGTTTCTTCACAAGTGCACCTTCACTAAATCGTGCTGGTGGGCGGGCAAAGACTTGGCGTGCAGTTGCCTGAGCTAGGTCGAGTACGTCATTGCTGCTTACAGCTGGCAAGATATCGGCGTCTTTCTTACTTCCGCCATAAACCTTCAGGAAGCCGTCAAAAATAATTACCTCACCCTTCGCTTCAAAGATGTTTTTAGAGGTCGAAATTGTAATTGTCACGGTCGTCTTTTCTAACTTTGCAGGCGCCATTTGGCTAGCAAGCGTGCGGGTACGGATAAGATTATATAATTTTTGGTCGTATTCATTACTACTGCCACGTTCGAGCGCCATGTTGGTTGGGCGAATTGCTTCGTGGGCTTCTTGTGCGCTGGCGCTTTTGGTCTTGAAGGTACGAACTTGGCTATACTGTGGGCCGAAGGCATTTTTTATATAGTCGGCTGCCGCGGCAATCGCTTGGCCGGATAGATTAAGTGAGTCGGTACGCATGTAGGTAATCTTACCTTCTTGGTATAGCTTTTGAGCAGATGACATAGTAGCACGGGCACCAAAGCCAAGACGGCTGTTGGCGTCTTGCTGTAGCGTACTCGTCGTAAATGGTGCACCTGGGTTACGAATGCTTGGGCTGGTTGAGATGTCGCTGACCGTGAAAGTTGCTCCGGTGAGTGACTCAAGGAAGCTTTGGGCTTCTGGCTCAGTCTCAAAACGTTGTGGTAACTCTGCCTTCATGGCCTCGCCTGCGTGCGTAAACTCTGCAGTTACCTTAAAGGTTGCAGAACTTGCAAAGGCATCAATCTCACGTTCACGCTCAACAAGGAGGCGTACAGCTGGTGATTGCACGCGACCGGCAGATTTACCGCCAGGGACTTTTTGCCACACGACTGGTGACAGTTCAAATCCAACAATCCGGTCCAAGATTTGACGGGCTTGTTGTGCTTGAACGAGGCTCATATCAATAGTACGAGGATTCTTAATTGCCTCAGTAATAGCATCTTTAGTGATTTCGTGAAAAACAATTCGTTTTGTGTGTAGTGGGTCGAGGCCAAGGACCTCGCAAAGGTGCCAGGCAATTGCCTCTCCTTCACGGTCTTCATCAGTTGCAAGCCAAACAGTTTCAGCAACCTTGACTGCTTTTTTGAGTTCAGCAACAGTCTTTTTCTTTTCGCTGTCGATTTCGTAGATGGTTTCAAAATTATTTTTGACGTCGATCGGCTCTTTGCCACCTTTGACTTTTTTAGCGATTGAACGAATATGTCCAACGCTTGATAACACCTTAAAATCACTCCCGAGATACTTCTCGATAGTTTTGGCTTTGGCTGGTGACTCAACGATAACTAAGTTCTTCATATATTGCTTGTGCTCGGTATTTAGCTAAACACAGTGGCTGACTTTACACAAATTACTATCGTTTGTAAAGTGAGGGCTTAAATGTGAAGCGCCGGCCGTCCCGAATTGGGATGGCCGGCGACTTCTGACGAAGTGATTAGCAGTTGTTGGGTGTTGCCAGGCAGTCGAGCTCGGCGCGGATGCCCGTGAGCTCACCGTTCTCTAGGGCGATGTCCACCACCGTGTGCTTGGTGATGTAGTGGCGGACGACCTTCTTGAACGATGCGAGCACGTAGGTCTCGGTGTCACCAACTCGCCAGGCGAGCTGGTAGATTTCGGGGATGATCACGAGCGTGGCCGTCTTGTTGAGAGGCCAGATGGCGTAGTCGCCGACGGGCTTTGGCCGCTTGCGTCGTCCAGGACGGACGACGGTCACGACGTTGAGACCTTTCTCACCTAGTCGCGTTACAAGGCTGTCGGAGGCGATCTTGGTGACCATCTTCAGGTCGTAGATCCACGGTCGTCGCAGTTCCCGAAGGTCCTTGCGACTCAGCTTGGGCAGTGCTTGTTGGGGTGTTTCTGCCTCAACAGGCGCGCTTACTGCAACTGTCATGTTGTGGTACCCTTCTTGGTTTGCACTTCGTCAGAAACCCTTGCGGAGTTCCAGGCGAGTGAAATGGATAGTACATTTCACGCCGAGTGTCACTCAACGCATTGCAGTAAGTTATAACACGTTGCTATCTATGCGTCCACTGGTTGTCGCCGAGTGTGCTAATGGTACCGTTTATCTCCATCACGGCGAGTGTTTGAGAGAACTCGCTCGTCTCCTAACTTTGATGGTTCGCATTGTTCATCGGCGTAATGAATGCCATACTGAGCAAATTCATAGGCAAGCTGATAGGTCACCTTTTTGCCAAGGCTGTTGGTTTGCATGTGCCAACAATCGCAATAGTCGGTACACGGTCATTTGGAGTGTGCCTTTTGAGTATAATATTTTAGACTTATTGGCAATAGCATCTATAATCTGTAAATACTTATGCTTTAGAGATGATATACTATTGATCTTCATCATACTTTGTGTCGAAAAGTATTGACATTATGTCAAACACATGCTAATATCAAACACGATTGGTTTCTTGAGAGATTAACCAAATGTACCTTATACCCCCTATTCTAACTTATGTTAGGTTACGCGCAATGTGTTATCGAAGTAACTACCCTCCACTTAGATAATATATAAGCATTGTGCGTATACTAATCCCTTTAACCAGCGAACGTCTGCGTCTCTTTTGAACGAGATCGTTACGCTTGCCCCCTGGGTGGGTTAAAGGGTAAAATGGCGCCAAGTGATGCCCACCCTTACTTGGCGCCTTTTTAGTTCCCTGTGGTATTATTTGTAGTGTTATGACGCTCCTCTACCTTATTCTTGCGACCTTTGTGGGCAGTGCAATTTCGCTCATTGGCGGAATTATATTACTTCACTCTAAAAAACGACGCCAACTTGCAATACTCATTACAATGCCGTTTGGAGCTGGCGCACTTCTGGCGGCAGCATTTTTTGATCTTTTACCCGAAGCTTTTCGTTTGTCGGATCCCCGAACCATGTTGCTATGGGTCCTTACCGGCTTTACGAGTTTTTTCTTGTTAGAACGAAGTGCCAGTTGGTTTCATCATCATCACGATCACAGCGAGCACACGAAGAACGCCAGGCAGCGATACCTCATTGTCATTGGTGATATTTTACATAACGCAATTGACGGCCTAGCGATTGGTGCTTCGTTCGCGCTGAGCATTCCAACAGGTATTATTACAACACTCGCAGTCAGCGCGCATGAAATCCCCAAAGAGCTAGGTACATTTGCGCTTCTTTTGTCTCGCGGCTGGAAAGACAAAACGGTGTTAATCGCAAACCTGCTGACAGCTCTTGCGACGCTGATCACAGCTGTAGGTGTGTACGTCCTGGGATCCGGTAGTCAGTTGCCCATAGGACCATTACTCGCTCTAACGGCAGGGTTCTTTATCTATGTTGCAGCAAGCGATATTATTCCTGACATTCACGAGCAATCACGGCGGATTGGCACGATCCAGGCAGCGGTCCTGGTGGCGGGCATTATTATTGTCGGTTTTGTCATTACCTTACTTGGTGTATAGGGATATGTAAAACGTAGCTTTAAACACGAGTGATATTGACAAATCATTATGTTTATGCTAATATGATTAAAGCTGTGTGCAAACCGCATATGGCGCAACTTCAACAAGAAGGGCGGGACATGTCCCACTTCAACGCAATCGATTACGCAGTCCTCATGATCGTCGCCCTGGTGGGCATCCGGTTCTTCATCGGCTACTCCCAGAACATCGGTCAGCGACTGCGCCGTGGCTACGCCTTCCTGATGCTCGGTCTGGGTGGATGGATGGGTTCGGTCGTGATGTACGTCATCGCGAACCATCTGTCCCTTCCCCAGCTGGTCATCTGGGCGCTCCCGGTTGCCTCGACGGTCTTCGTGATCGGCGGTACTCTAGTGCACTACATGGTCAGTACCAAGCTGTGGTTCAAGAACCGCAAACTGGTCAAGCTGGTCAAAAAGGCCGAGTACGGCAATCTCGATGATCTCCAGCGGATGACGGGAGAGGTCAAGTAACCTCAACCACTCCACAGTGGGGCGACGAATCAGAATTTTCTCTGGTTCGTCGCCCCCAGCATCACCCCACAGGGGTGTTTTTTATTTTTAAAGAATGTCATAAAAGGCAAAAGCCCCAGACGAATCACTTCGTTTGGGGCTTTTGTTTGACCTCGCCACTCATTCTAGCTTGGGTCGTGGGCCTGAGCTCACACGGTAGCCAGGAGGGACTGTAGCTGCCGGACGTGCGCATCGCCGATGTCGTCGATCTTGACCGGCAGGAATCGACAGATGTCGTCGTAGCGCGGGTAGTGCTTCATCAGCTGCGCCATCGTACCGTCTTCGCAGACGTAGACAGCGTGGCCCTTCTCTGCGATATACATGACCCAGCGCTTGAAGCTCTTGATGGGCCGCGTCATGTGACCGCTGTCCAAGAGGTGAAGCTCACGCTTGAGGGCGGGAATGCTGCCATCCTTCAGGCCGGTCGTTACGGCACTTAGTGCGTCGTCGAACATGGACATTTCTTTCCAATCTATGAGAATTGCGACGGATCAAACAAACGGATCAGAGAACTACTTTTTCAAGCGATCTCATGGACTCCTGCAAATGATTTTGCCTTATTTCCGTAATATGTCAAGCACAAGGAGGATTGCCTAAAGCGTTATTGTCTCGTGTTCGAGATTACCAGCTACGAAGGCATCAATATACTTCTCAATCTCAGGTAGCTCGGCGACTAACGTATCTTGCTCGGCTTTACTAAATTTCGATAATACAAAATTCATATCTTCTCCTGCCACGCGGTGTTCGTTAGAAATACCAATACGAATTCGATGATAGTCCGGGCCGATGTGGTTATTGAGTGACTTAATGCCGTTGTTACCAGCGTCACTGCCCTGCTTGCGGGTGCGAATGGTCCCAATAGGTAGTGCGAGCTCGTCGTGGATCACTAGTATGTCTGAGGCAACGTCAAGGCTATAAAAATCAATCAAGCTGCGGGCGGCCTGGCCAGTCTCGTTATAAAAGGTGTGTGGCTTTACGAGGAGGACTTTTTCACCGTCAATCGTTACTTCGGCAAGCGAGGCACGGAATTTTGACTTCTCTACCCACTTGCCGTCGTATTTTTCTGCAATATGGTCAATCACAAAAAAACCGACATTATGACGGGTGTTGTCAAATCGTGATTCAGGATTGCCTTGAGCAAGGACGAGTTTCATATGTTCCTATTGTAGAGCATTGAAAAAATTAGTCAAATGTGCTATAATATAAACATACTTCTCGATACTCAATTGAACGAAAGAGGTCTGGTATGAGAAAGTTAATAGGAGCTCGGTTCCTGCTTTTGGCCTTCATACTCCTTTATGGAGTGAGTATGGGCCTTGTCTGGAACTATGTGCTATGGGGTGAGTGGTGTCTTTTTGCGCTCGATCTGCTAGGTATCCCGGTTGCGATGTATACATCGTACAGGATGTCACAAGTAGGTTGGATCAGGAAAGAGACTCCGTTCCCTCTCGGTACGCCTGTATTTGCAGGGTTAGGTCTTATTGCCGCGGGGTTCCACTTGGTCGCCGCGATCAGTATGTCACCTTCCCGGCCACTCGGACTAGGAGTCCCTCTCTTCTATGTTTGTTTCTTTGTCATCTATGGATTGATGACGCTGAAACCTTCAGATAGATGGAACTAATGGTCTAATAAAAATCCTGGAATTTCAGGTCCCCTGTCGCTCGCGCGGCAGGGGTGCTTTTTTATGACTGTTCTTCGCCTGGATATTTCTTGGCGATTTTTTCGTCTTCAAGACGTTTTGCTTCTTTTGCGAGGCGTGACTTTTTGGTCACAGGCTCTTTACCTTCAGCTATACGCTGCTTGTTTTCTTTGATTTGTTTTTCGTCGCGGAAACTGAGGCGAATCGGCGTGCCGGCAAAACTAAACTCTTCGCGCATGTGGCGCTCAAGATAACGAATGTATGACCAGTGAATAAACTTGAGGTTGCTACCGTAGATGACAAACCAAGGGGGTGACATATCTGTCTGTACCATATAGCGGAGCTTTGGATGGGTGTTTTTAAGGCCTGCTGGCGGGTGGCGCTGTACGAGTTTTTGCAGGAGGTCATTGAGGCTACGCGTTTTGAGTTCTTGTTTGCGGCGAGCGTCGATGTCGAGCGCTAGGTCAAAGAGTTTGGTGACGTTTTGGCCGGTGACGCTGCTGGTAAAGATGAGCGGTGCCCAAGGCGTAAACTTAAATGTTCGAGCGATGGTTGGTGCGAGAGCATCACGAGTGTAGGCGTCTTTATCTTGCACGCTGTCCCATTTGCTCACAACAATCACCATACCCTTGCCTGCTTCGTCGATAATACCTGCAAGGCGTTGATCAAGTTGTGTGTTCAGCTCGTTGACGTCAAGAAGCAAGAAACAAATGTCTGATTCTTCAATTGCTTGGAGCGTGCGAAGGACTGAGAACTTTTCAATGCCGACCTCTTGTTTGCCAGGTTTGCGCATACCAGCAGTATCGAGAATTTCAATGTCGCGAGCACCGTATCGGATGGCAATACGGTTAACGTCACGCGTTGTTCCAGCAATGTTGGCGACAATTGCCTGTTGCTTACCAGCAAGCGTGTTAAAGAGGAAGCTTTTACCAACATTTGGGCGGCCAATCAGCGAAACGCGCAGAACGTCATCCGGAATCTCTTCACTTTTAGCTGGAATAAGCTCGACGATCGTATCAAGAACATCAACGATTCCTTGACTATGCTCGGCACTGGTACGAATAATTTCTTTAATGCCAAGGCGTTTGAACTCGTCGATCGGGAGACTCTCTTTGAGGTCGGCTTTGTTGGTGAGGAGTATAACTGGTTTTTTGCTACGCAGCGCTTTTTTGGCAACCGTACGGTCTTGGTCGCTGGGATACTGGCTACTATCAACAACAACAAGGATAACGTCAGCGGCTTCTGCCGCCTCCGTAATTTGCTCTTGAATTGATGCTTCGAATTCGTCGGCTGCATCTTTAAGACCGGCTGTGTCAACGAGCCAGAATTGGTGGTGTTTGTGCTCTACTCTACCAAGAACGTTATCACGAGTGGTGCCGGCTTCGCGGGCAACGATTGCTTGCTGAGAGCGAACGAGACGATTAAAAAGCGAACTCTTGCCGACGTTCGCTTGACCAATAATCGCAACTGTTGGGAGTTTTGAAGCCATAACTTTCGCTAATTATAACAGAGGTAAAGAATTTATGCGAGCTTAAGCGGAAACCACAATGTCGTGATTCTCATTGAGTTCGAGATGCGGGTGTCTTGCAAGCAGAGAACGTGCTGCAAGTTCAGTTGCCCAAGGTACGAATTTATTAAACAAAGGTGAAGGCTCGACTTGTCCTATTGGTCCAACTTCCGGGCATGTGTCTCGCGGACTGGGGTGGACATGATGTTCGAGATCAATAGCCTCATGATCGGCTGTAAGACTGACGTATAGTTCAGGATCACGCATCATCACTCCAAGTGTTTTGTCTGATTGTGACGCTAAGGTCGCAATACTTACAATTGTCCTTTCATCCTTACCGATTCGTATTGCTTGATCGAGTGTTAATCCGGACGGATGAACTTCAAACATCGTTTTCATCAAAGTCCTCGCGTCTCCAATACCGTTGAGTAAGAAACTTGACGCACCCTTATGTTCTTGCCACTTTCGAGTATTTTTAAACATTCGTATAACATGGTTTGTCTGGAGCTCAACGATATGTCCACTTCCACTTCCGTTTATATCGACTTGTTCTATGATTTCAGTAGGATCCATACTTATTGCAAATCCAACAAGCCTTCTTGCTTGCTGCCGTTGATCGAATATTTGCTCAGCCGATAACTTTGTATTAATTGACATACTAAGGAAACATTGTACACATATTTAGACATTATTCAAGAATATATCACCTAGAGTATATTAGTAATTTCGAACTTGCCAGGCTGTATATCACCAAGTGAATAATTACCAAAGTTGGTACGATGCAACTTCTCTACTGTGTACCCGAGCGCATTGAACGTGCGGCGAATTTGACGATTGCGACCTTCGTGCATCGTGACAATCCAGTTCTTACGATCCGTTTCGTTGGCTCGTTCTAGCTGGAGCGTACTGGTGCCGTCTTCCAGTTGAATGCCGTGGTCGCTGATCATCTGCTGGTGAAGTGGTGCAAGCTCGGTGGTGAGCTCAACTTCATAGATCTTTGTCTTATTGAACTTCGGGTGTGTCATGGTAAATGCAAAGTTGCCGTCATTACTCAGCAGGATAACTCCACTACTATCTTTATCGAGCCGTCCAACAGGTTTTAAATGGTGGTACTGCTCTGGTAAGAGCTCGTAAATAGTTGGATTGTCGCCCTGCTGCCTTCGCGAACAGACATAGCCGACAGGCTTATTAAGAATAAGATACTGGTAGGCGGTGTCAGCAGCCACATCTTCACCCTGGATCTTAATGTCGTCACCCTCTTTGAAGCGCGCACCAAGCGTTGCTATAGCACCGTTAACCGTTACTTTACCTTTTGCAATGATATCGTCGGCTTCACGACGAGAAATACCTAACTGTAATGCAAGGTGTTTATTGACGCGAAGTGTCGCAGATTCATCAGTCATTTGTATCAGTATAACAGATTAGACTGTAGGATTCGGGTTGAGAGGGTCAATAGGAGCTGGTGGCGGAGGTGCAGCGGGAGGTGCAGAGACGGGCGCGATGCCTACGCTACTGAGTTCTTGGTTCATAAGGCTACCGACGTCAACAGGGGTCGGTTGGTCGCTAAGGGGGTGAATAACACGGTCACCTAACGAACCTGGTCGGGTAGAACCAAACGGTGCAGTTGGTTGTGGGAGCGGGCTTGGTGCTGAAACGTATGGTTGAGGAGCTGGTGGCGCAGTATTAATAACAGGTGCGGATTCAGACACGGGTATGGGTTGCATAGTTGGTGCTGGTGCAGGAGCTGCAACTGGTTGTGGAACTGGAATCGGTGCAGCAACAGGTATTGGAACAACAGGTCGAGGCGCTACAGGAGCGGCTGGACGAGCTACAGCTGATGGGGCCGGTGCACCAAAGGCGTTGGCGCTTGGCGCTGCTGGAGCTAAGCTGTCTCCTAATACATCGTGGACGGTGCGAACAACGTCTTCAATACCTACTTGAGATTTAACTAAATAGCGATCAGCACCGAGTGATTCACCGCGGGCACGTTGATCTTCACTCGAAAGTGCGGTCATCATAATCACTTTAATATCTTTTGTTTCACTCGTACTACGTAAAATATCGAGCATATCAAAGCCGCTAATCTTTGGCATCATAACGTCACTGACGATCAGTTGAGGACGCTCTTTAATGGCCATGGCGAGTGCTTCTTCACCATCACCAGCAGATACGATGTCGTATCCTTCGGCTAAAAGGCGTACGCCGTAGATTTCGCGTAAGCTTTTATCATCTTCTACCAACAGAATTTTTGTCATATTTACCCTTATTGTACCCGAGCGCAATTGAAAATACTATACCACTTACGTTTATTGTGATGGAGGTACGTCTCGCACTGGAATCGCAACGCCCGCAGGACGCGTAGGCATAACAGGTGCTACCGGGGCCACTACGGTAACAGGGTCTGGCATGATAGGCGCTGTTACCACTGGCGTCACTGCCGCGTTTTGCTCAGCTACCATAGCTTTTAATTTAGCGACATGTGCGGCAATTTGCTCTGGGGTTAAGCTTTCACCACGTGGGACGGTCGTGGCCGCTGCACTATTTGGTGCCGCAACTGGTGCTGTAGCCACTGGCGGCAAGGCGGCAGCTTGAGCGGCCTGAGATGCAGCGACCTGTGCAGCTTGGGTTTGTTGTTCAATCAGCTGCGCTGCCTGTTGGTTATCAATACGAGGCAGTTCAAGATAGAACGTACTTCCCTTTTTATATTCGCTTTCAAGCCAAATACGGCCACCCATGGTTTCAGCAAGGCGGCGACAGAGGTAGAGTCCAAGGCCAGTACCGCCAATTTGGTTGGTTTCGGTATTATTAACTCGATAAAACTTCTGGAATAAGTGCGGGATATCTTCCGTTGGGATGCCGATGCCACTATCGGTGACGCTAATAACGACCTTATCATCAGTACCTGTAATATCAACGACCACTTCCCCACTGGGGGTGTACTTGATGGCATTTTCAGTCAAATTATCGATGACTTCGCGTACGTGGTCGTTGTCGACGTTAATGTTATAAACAGGCGTCATGTGCTTGCTACCGTCATCTGGATTTGGCTTAAAAATCAGACGCAGGCCTTTATCGGTGGCTTTTTGTTGAAGGCCCTGCAGAATATCGTGCGTGTAGGCCATAATATCAACAACCTTCGGGTTATTCGCCAGGCGCCCATCTTCGGCCTTAGAGACGTCGAGAAGGTCCTGAAAGAGGCTTCCTAGGTGCTGTGCCGACTCATGTGCCTTCATAATAAAGTCGCGCGCTTTTTCATCAATAGTGGCTGTGTTTGGGTTGAGCGCTAAGCCTAAGTAGCCTTCGATTGAGGCAACTGGTGTACGCATTTCGTGGCTGGCGGTGCTAATAAATTCGGCTTGCTCGCGTTCTTCGGCCTTTTCCTTGGTAATATCACGAAAGACGATGATGGCTCCTGCTCCGGTCTCACCTACTGGCGAAACTACCAGTGATGTCATGATCTTTTTGCCATTTTTGGTGATGAGTGTCAGGTCGTTACTACGTATTTCCTGATTATTATTGAGGACTCGTTGCACTGGATCGAGCGACGGATCAACTGGCTCGTTTTTCATATTTACTAGCTGCAAGACCGATTTGTAACTCAGCGCGAGTGCGTCTTGTTTACCCCAACCAATAATCGCTTGTGCGGCCGGGTTAATCAGTTGGATGATGCCCTGGGCGTCGATTGCCACGACGCCGTCACCGATGGCGTTAATCACCACTTCGGATTTTGAGGCGACTTCAGACAGCTCGGTTGCCAGGTTTTTATAGGCTTTGTCGGTCCCCTCGCCTTCAATGCGGCCAGTTTTGTTATGCCAAATGATGAAGCTCGCAATAAGTGGCAAAAGTCCGGCAAAAACTGCCACGACAACAACTTCGGTCGAAAGCTGACCTTTAATATATTCACTGGCGACAAAGGCACAGGCCGCAATAAAGATTGGCAGGAGTCCCCATACGCCAAATAAGCCTGCAAACACAGCGATAAGCATCCACAGCGCAATAAAGATTGACCCAATACCACCAGTCGTAATGATCAGGCCTGCGGTTGTAGCCGCAAGTAGGAGGTAAAAACTAAATGATGAGGCAAATATACCCTTCGGCGGCATCCAAATGTATGATACGAAACTGACAACTGCTGTGGCACTTGCAAGTATCAACACAGGGAGATTAATTGTCAGTGAATCGTTAAGCGGACTCCCCGTAGTAAGAGGAATAATATAGAGAACCACGATGCCGAGCGCCATGAGTAGTGTCGCTTCGCAGATGCGGCGATGCCAAAAACGAGTGAGTGCGACTGGCTGCAAGTGTGCCCCCTATTTTTACCGTCTGTCTTTGAGGTTATTATGACGATTATGGTTCGTTTTTACAAGAGTACGGGCGTATCATGAATATAGGAGGAATTATCATGTTCGAAAGTTCACACGCATATAGCGGATTCTCAGTGGACGACCTCGCAGTCGCCAAAACGTTTTACAGTGACACGCTTGGGTTAAACGTTACGGAGCAACACGGCATGCTCAACATTACGTTAGCGGGTGGCGGTGTGATCTTGGTATATCCAAAAGGTCCAGCACACGAGCCAGCGAGTTACACGATTCTTAACTTCCCTGTCGGTGATATCGATGCGGCTGTTGATGAGCTGATCGACAAAGGTATTTCAATCGAACACTACGAAAACTCATACCAAGACGAAAAAGGTATCGCACGCGGCAAAGCGGCAGGTCAAGGTCCAGATATTGCATGGTTCAAAGACCCAGCGGGCAATATTTTGTCTGTTTTAAGTGAGTAAACCCAGATTAGAACTTAGGCGGCTCACTCCCCATTCGTGCGATTTCTGGCGCGTAGCCTATGTATGTCGCAGGCGTTAAGTCTCGCAGGGACGCAATTGCATTCGGTGGCAGTTTGTCTCCAAGTGCCTCAACAAGAGATGCGTAGTCTTCTTTTGTAAATACTTTCCCGCGCGAAACATCTTTAGTAGCGTCATAACCACCTTTTATGTTATAGCGACGAAGCATTTGCTGAACAGGCTCCATAAGGACTGCCCAGTTTTGGTCGAGGTCGCTAGCAAGCTTAGCTTCATTTGGACTCACCTTAGCGAGGCCTCTTTTGAGTGATTTTAGCCCAATGAGATCGTGTGCAAGTGCTGTGCCAATGACACGTTTTGATGATGAGTCACTCAGATCACGTTGCAAGCGAGATTGGGTCAGTTTGCGCGCAAGACCATCCGCAAGCGTTGCGAATGTGTCAAAGTTCGATTCAGCTTTTTCGAAATCAATCGGATTGACCTTGTGGGGCATCGTTGAAGACCCTACTTCACCCTCAACGGTTGCTTGCTTGAGATAGTCTTGAGAAATGTATAACCACATATCTTTTGACAGATCGACGAGTGGATTTGTGACTTCACTGAGCGCATGTAGATAGCGAGCCATCCAGTCGTGTGGTTCAATTTGCGTGGTTGCATTATCAAATCGAAGGCCAAGTGATAATACAAAATCTCTTGATGCTTCGGGCCAATTAACTTCAGGGTAGACGACTTTCAAGGCATTATATCCACCGGTCGCACCGTTCAGTTTTCCATAAATCGCAACATTCCCAAAGTGGGCTGAAGTTCGTTCAAGGCGTTCGACGAATACGGCAAATTCTTTACCAAGAGTCGTTGGTGTCGCAGCTTGTCCGTGCGTACGGCCAAGCATTGGAATATCTGCCCACAATTTAGTCTTCTCCACAAGATCGGTACCAATATCATTGATAGCAGGAGCCAGTACTTCGTTTCTTGCATCTCTAAGGCCGATTCCGTCTGCGAGGTTGTTCACGTCTTCAGACGTAAGACCAAAGTGAGTTAATTCAATGTGATCACGAAATGCTTCACCACCGTCGATGTCACTGAAGCGGCTACGGAGCATAAGTTCGACAGCTCTTACGTCATGGCGTGTCGCTTTTACATTACCGACCCCAGTTGTCTCGAATGCTTTAGCGAGAGCCATTTCGTCAGTTGTAAACGCTTCACCTGAAGCCATTTTGTCTAAAAATGCATGAGCTTGGTCTGGGAGTGGAGCGATTCCCGGCAATATAGTTGAAAGTTTCAATAGCCATGCCGCTTCAACCCGAGAGCGGTTTTTCATGAGTCCATATTCTGAAACATGTGGACGAAGATCGTCTACAAGACGTGCGTCTCTCCCGTCGACTGAGCTAATTGCACCAAATTCACTATTACCAAATTGCTCTTCGGTTGTTGCCATATATCTCCCCTATCTTTTGTTTCATTGTGGACCAGTTTTAGAGGTTATTCAAGCATGAGCATGTTGGCGTATATACTCGGCCATCGTAATACGAAAGCCGCGTGTAAATCGTTCTTCTGGTTCATCAATCATGGCTTTTTGAATTGCTTCGAGACGCATTGGAAAAATCATCTTAACTTCATCATTCGGTGTGAACTTCCAAGTTGAATCAGCGATGCAGGTATATAAACCAAACATATGTTGTTCGTGAGGGTACTCTTGACCACGTAGTGATGTTGCTAGTTCTTCAAGTGGTTGATCAATGCCAAGTTCTTCTTTGGCTTCGCGAGATGCCGCTTCTTTATAACTTTCACCTTTTCGTACATGTCCACCAACTGAATGGTCCCACTTACCATCACGACTATGTACTTGAACGTATAACTCACCCTCCTTGTTGAAGACAAATACAGTAGCTACCCTGTGCAGGCTGCCGGTTGTATGGGCAGTTTTCTTATCGCTAGTTCCGATGACAGTATCTTGCATGTCCACGATATCAAATAGTTCTGTGTCCATACCTTCACTATAGCAAAGTGGCTTTATCGACCAGTTTTAAAAACTCCTTATTGACGATTGTCTCGAGGTGTAACCACGCTTTATTCGTTTCTTTCGACGAGCTAGCCGGGTTTTCAAGGTTAGCAAACTCGAAATTGATATCATCCATTGTGTCGCTTAAGCGAATGCTCTTGCGGGCTTCGTTCGACCTGACAAAAACATAGTTTGCGAGCTCTTTTTCGAGATGTTTATGCCCGCGCCGATACGCGAGCGCTGCAAGCCAAAAAATGTAGAGGTCTTTTTGCGATTCGACTGGTAGAAGTTTTTCAAGAGTGAGGAAATGCATACGTTAATTATATCAAGATTTGAGCCGCTGAACCTAATAGGTTAAAATGGATATAACGACGACATGTCACCTATATTATCCAAACAATGAGAGACTATGAGTAAAGAAAAAGTATTAATCTTGGGGTCTCAACATGGCAACGAAGTTTTGGGAATTAACCTCTATACGTACATGTCGCAAAAGTATCCTGAGTATGTAGAATTTGTTGATTATATATGCGCTAATCCTGATGCATATAGTAAACACACTCGTTTCATCGAGACGGATATGAACCGGAGTTATAAGATGGACGGTCACTCATACGAAGAGGATCAAGCGCGTGAAATATTGAAAGTCATCAAACAAAAGGCATACGATTATGTCTTGGACGTTCACACAACAACCGCAGGCGTCGGTGGCGTATTTGTTGCTGTCGCACTTAACGATGCAAACACAAAAATCATCCGTGCTTCAAAAATTACTGAAATTATCACAATGTCAGATGAGATTGCGGAACATTCACTCATCGGGCATGTTCCCTCATCGATATCAATAGAGTATAACGAAGTACTAGCACGTGAGGAATCTAGCCTTGAGGAACTCTCGCAATTTGTCATTAACTTGATCGATGGAAACAGTAACGAACCACTTGAAAGACACCAATACGTGGTAACTGGCTTTATTGCTAACGATGAAGATACTGCTGGATTTGAGAACTTTAAGTTATCGCACCGAGGCTACTACCCTCTTCTGTTTGGCGAGGCTAACTATACGAAATATCGTGGATTTAAAGCTGAAACAAAAGTCTCGCAGATTATCTAGTACTAAACAATACCAACAACGACAACTGCATTTTGTGGATTATCTGCAATCATTGGCAGTGGCATATTTGCACCGGGGTCGTTCCCATAAAGACCAAGAGGGTATTTAGATACTAAGTATGGCAATGTTTGATTGTCACCTGGCTTAAGGCGGTTAGCAACGAGTGTGCCAAGGACTGCTTGGATCCTTTCATCGTTATGGTGTCTTAGCGGATCGCCAAGTCTGATATCTGGTGACGAATAGCGTACGACACCACCCATAAGTTTGACAGTTGCCGGATTACGCGTCGTTGCGGCGAGTGTTTCAGACTCGAAATACTCTAAGCCTCTTTTTAGGGCTATTGTGCCGAGACCAAGACCTTGGTACTGGCGTCCTACCGCTATCCCCTCAAGGTACAGCCCGCGATTTTCTATCATTGTGTAGAGTGAAAACCCTGCTATATTTCCATCAACACGTATAAGATGTCCATGTGTTGAGCCAACAAAATGATCTTGTACATCTTCTGCGAAGTCATCATATGGTCTTCCAAATGCGGTTGATCCGACCTCACAAACTTCGTCTTCAAATTCACTAAAGAGTTCTTTTGGATCGCCAAAGCCTTCAACATTAATTTTCATTACGTACCCCTTAAATAGTTACTAGAATCCCATTACTTCTTTCATTTTGCTCAGTACCTCCGTGGCATTTTCCTTTGCTGTTCTTGAGCCAATTTGCCTATACCAATCTACGTCGTTTTCCATATAGATCGGCCTTTGTTTTCTAAATGTTTCGAGCATCTTCTCGGTAATATCACCCCACAGGTCCTTGAAATCTCCCATAACCTGCATACCACCCATGTGAGTAGCTCGTAACTCCGCAAGCTTTTGTAGCTGATCTGCATCTTGGGTAGTTTCACTGGCAACCATGAAGTGGCTTTCAAGTATGTCGTTCCAATCACCGGCGCTCGCTGTAGTAGCGCCTTTAATCTTTTTTCGCGCCTCGTCTGGGTCATCGGTGAACATAATTGCTTGCGTTGGATTTGTTTTGCTCATTTTGCCCTTGCCATCTAGGCTAAGAACACGCAGTGAGTTGACTGCAAAGATCTTAGGCTCGACTAAAATATCCGTATCAAACGCACTATTAAAGCGTCGTGCGATAGTTCGTGCTAATTCAAGGTGTGGCTCTTGATCTTGTCCAACCGCAACGAGTGGTGTTTTTTGCGCAAAAATGTCTGCCGCCATGAGCACAGGGTAGCCGAGTAGTGCAAAGTTTGCACGAGTGGCATCTTCGGAGTCTGACTTACCATCCCTTACTGCCGCTTGCATCTTTTCCTTTAGGTTTGGCGTGCGTGCTAATTCGGCAACGCTCACATAGGGAGCTATACGGTTGGCTATTTGCACGACCTCAGGCTCAATATCTGACTGTAAGTACATATGGGCATTTAAATGGTGTAAACCGAGTGCGCGTGCATCGCTAATCACCTCAGTTCGGTAAGGCGCGAGTTCTCGTGGGTCATGGTCCGTGAGGCCGTGTAGGTCCGCAACAAAAACATAAAGATCATTATTTTTATCCTGCTGTATGTCTAGGACTGGCTTGATAGCCCCAAGGTAGTTGCCTACTGTCAGGTCACTTGTTGGGCGAAATCCTGTAATGATTCGCTGTCGTTCGTCGGTGGGTTGTGATTCTGGGTTTGTCATAACGTTCTCCTTAGTTAAAAAATAGCCGTGCAATTGCACAGCTATTATGGATGGCGTGTTTCGCCGTTATTCATTTCTGAGCCAGGTCCACCACCCTGTGCTCTTTGTAATGCTTTTGTTTCTTGGAGTATATTGAGGAAGATGCCAGACACTGCCTGGTCGCTAAACGGACCTTGATTGAGGTCTGTGACCATGCCAATAATTTGGCTTTCTCTCACTATATCTATCCCTGAGCCGTGTCCTCTGCCCCGCAGTGCAGAGATCGCAAGAGCAACATCAGCTCTTTGGTTTAGTATCGCGAGGATTTGCTCGTCGATTTGATCAATTCGTTGTCTTCCCGCTTCGATATTTTCAATAGCAGGACTTACAATTCTGGGGTATGTTGTACCAATAGTGGCGTTACCTTCCATATGATCCTCCTTGGTCATAACTCTAGCAAAGGATGCGAATTAACAATAGTGTAAAATTATCAACGATTATACGTCTTAATAAGCAAGTCTACCAAAATAAAAACGCCACACAAGGTGACGTTCTTATTTTGGTGATCCTATCGAGAATCGAACTCGAATTGCCAGGATGAGAGCTAGCTGTAGGTACTTTGTTTTACGACTTTTTGTTTCGGTGCTGAATCTGGCCTGCCATGTAAGGCTTGACTACCAAGAGTAACTTTTTCTCGGTGATGAGCAGCAATCCTATCTGCAATAGCTGTACCCCTTACTTCTGGTATGTGAAGATTCACTGTCATGGTTTGATTTGGCTGGTAACGATCGGGCTGGCCTGCGGCGGCAATTAATTCAACTGTTTGATAACTGCCGTACCTAGATCAAAGTGGCTCACTTTTTACAGTGAACGACTTGTTTTTAGCTTATTGCGGTTCTAGTATGCGACTGAAATTTGTTGGCTGTGGTGTGCAGGTGTTTCAACTTCATCGATAATTGCTTTCGCAAAGTCTGCACCTGAGATTGCAGAAGTACCGTCCTTGTCAAAGAGCGCTACTTGGCCACCGAGACGGTATTCGCCAGTTGCTTCACCTGGAACGTGTGCTCCGTAGTTTTGCGCTGGGCTAATGTAGAACCAGTCAAGACCGTTGGGTGCTGAGTTCTCGAGTGCAAGGAGTACAGCGTGCATTACCTTTGCTTCTGCAGCGTACTGTTCTGGAATGCCATCACCTTCAGCGAATCGTGGCGCACCCTCAGCTGGGCGAAGCGC
>DIZB01000018.1:0-34740 GCA_002427805.1 Candidatus Saccharibacteria bacterium UBA6039 | reverse complement strand
GCAAGCTGTGATTCAAGCTCACCGCGGGGTGCGAGGGCTGCAATAATGACATCGGCGCTATCAACTGCTGCTTGGCGAACAGTATCGTTAGTCAGTGAGGCGGTTTCGTATTGCACGCCTTCAACTTGATCAGATGGCACGTTTCGGCTAAATGATGTCACGTGATGACCGCGTTTCGCAGCTTCCTTCACGATGTTGGCACCTGTATAGCCGGTGCCGCCTAAAATTGTAATTTTTGTCATAAGGTTCCCCTTTTCTTAAATCTGTTATATTATAGTTACTATAATATACTAAGTAACTAATAGAAATAAGGCACTTTGTGGTAACTAGCCCTCTAAAATTAGCAGAAATCGAACTTAACCCTTACAGAGATGGCTGTCCAACACGCAAAATACTTGACCGCATTGGCGACAGGTGGACCGTACTTATTATCGGCGCCCTCGGGAGTGAATCTCGACGCTTCTCGTACCTACTTCGCCAGGTTGAAGGGATCTCACAAAAAATGCTCACCCAAACACTACGCGCACTCGAACGCGATGGTCTTTTAACTCGCATTGTGTATGCGGAAGTGCCGCTTCGTGTTGAGTACAAACTGACCGATAGTGGCAGCTCTTTGTTGTCACCACTTGCCGCGTTGGAAAAGTGGTCAATCGGACATTTCGGTGAGATTAGCGATTCACAAACGAAGTACGATAAACAGTAAAAGCTTCCAACAAGGAAGCTTTTACGCGTATTGAATAATCTTGGTGATCCCACCGAGAATCGAACTCGGATTTCCAGGATGAGAACCTGGCGTCCTAACCGTTAGACGATGGGACCAAATTGTGAGTGAACTCGCTCTACTCTACCAAATAACACCTCTGATGTCTAGGTGTTAGCCGCAAGCCCATCGAGCTGATGAATCACTTCGATAAGCTTCTTTGGTGTAATTTCGGCCTTGATGAGATACGCATCGGCGTGCTTTTGCATTTCCATGCGCGACTCGTCGTCTTGCTCAAAGTTTGTTAGCACAATTACCCTAGTGTTTGGAATCAAATCCTCTGCCCCACCGCGAAGTGCTGTCAATATCTCGGTCCCGCGTCGCTCAGGCAGCATGACGTCAAGTAGTATTAGATCGTATGGCTTATTGCGAGCGGTAATAAGGCCATCGTTGCCATCAACCACCCAATCAACCGTGTAGCCGGCTTTTTTAAGGCTCCGTACATACATCTCACCGATAAAACGATCGTCTTCGACACATAGAACTGTTTGGATTGGCATTTACTTAACCCCTATACATTGAATGATTTTTGATCCAGCCGTTGCCGTTTTCAATCAAGCCTTCATTACTATTATTGCCCGACTTCAGTTTGTCTGCAACTGTAGAATAAATTGGGATTGATGCGGTGAAGGTTGAACCCTTGCCTTCTTCACTACGGACGCCAATGCTACCACCATGAGATTCGATAATTCCCTTGCTGATATACAGGCCAATACCAGTTCCAGCAACCGTTTCGCGGGATCGGTGTGAGCGGTAAAACTTTTGGAATAAATTACTCACAACGTTACCTGGCATACCGATACCCTGGTCTTCAACCGAGATCTCCACAAAATCACCTTTTACGGCCGCAGTCACATTGATAGCACCACCCTCGTTACTATATTTTATGGCGTTATCGATGAGATTACCCATTACTTCGCTAATGCTAGCACGGTCGGCTGCAATGGTGGGAAGATCGGCAGGGAAACTAACCGATAGCAAACGATTTTGGGCACTGGCGCGGAGCTGCATATCATCTCGAATCATATCGTAAATGTCAGATAAATTGTCTTCAGCTAAGTGAACTTTTAGGTGGCGACGATCGTAGCGTGAGGTATTCAAAATGTTATTAATATAGCCCGATAAACGGTTGGCAGATACCGTAAGGCGGCGGAAAAGTTCATGCTGATCTTCGGCGAGCACACTGTCAAGTTCATCTTCAAGCACATCAAGATAGCCACGAATAACCGTAATTGGTCCACGCAGCTCATGGGCGGCAAAGGCAATGAAATCGAGCTCCTGTTCCCCTACTTCGTAGACGCTTGTACGGTCGACAAATGTCAGGACGACTTCATTGACGGCGCCCTTATCATAGGAGGCAATGACGTCAAAAAGCCTGCGACCATCTTCTTCGGGCAAACGGTCTGGTACGCGTGTCCAGATATGTTCAGCATGGACGGCCTGCTGCTCACATGTATCGAGCCACGCATCAAGCGTGTCGCTACCGGTCCATAAAACAGCCAATGCTGGAGTATTCTCGGCAGTTAGATGAATTGGTGCGGCTTTGTTGTAGTACGCAACCTTACGGTCGTGAGTGAGGGCAACGAATCCACAGAGCGTCGCATCAAGTGCGGCCTTGATAACACTATCGTCGGCTGCTACTGCTAGCACACCAGAAGTGGCGTCACCCGCTACAGCTGGTGCCTTACTGTCACTGCCGGATAGTTCATATAAAGCCTGTAAAGCTTCTTTGAATCCGTGAGTATAGTGAGCATCATTAGGGTTTGGCGGTGTGGTATTGGTAGGCTCACCTGCGATATGAATAATAGCTGCAAGCAGGTCACGCGATGGCTTAAGCGCGTGGTTAAACTGTGAAAGGCCGGCAAAAATACCAAGCATACCCACAACAACAACAATCGCCCATAAGATTGGAGACGTAAGACTGAAAATGTTCGCAAGGTAGAGCACTGCTCCGACGGTGATTGCGACGCCAATTTGCATGAGGATAATACGCGCCACACCACGGCGTTTAAAAAAGGGCAGAAAGTCACGGATCTGCTTCGGCATCTGATCTACTGCCATGATACGTTTCCGTTGCCATTTGGTACGGCTGCAATCCAAGTTTGGCCACGCACAAGCGGCACATCAGCTCCAGTTGCGTCAGTAAAGGTTATTTGTGATGCCTTGCTTGTTTTGTGCCACGTCACAGGTGTTGCAGTACCGTTTTGGAAGATAGTTGCAGCGCCGCTGCCGATTGTACCGATGACTTCTCTGTAGCCATCTTGAAGGACGGTTGATTCATTGACGCGTATGGCAACCACGACACTTGGTGCAATCTGGCCACTTTCGCGGTCGAGATGCGGCGCACCGGCCTGACTACGCAAATAGGTATTGGTCGTTTTATCATACGTGTAGGTGCTGTTGTAAAGCGCACTGCTAATAGTCACGTTTATCTTGGTAGCTGTTGGCGTCGCAGCTGGGGCTGCGTCCGTACGTGTAAAGCCAGTAAAGCTTGAGCTGGTATAGCCTTTGGCCGCGTTGAGCGCGTCGAGGCGAGTAAATGTTGTGTAGACATTGTGCGGAGCGTAACGATCAGCCGCGCGGTAATAGCTGGCGGAATTAAAGAATTGATCAAGGTCACGGTAGGTTCCGTTTCTCACTTCGTTTAAGCCAGCTAAACTACCACCAACGTGACCAATGCCCGCATTAAAAGCTGATAGCCAATCAAGGTCGTATAAACGAACGCTACGTACTGGGCCGATGAGGCCAGGTTTCTCTTGTTGGTAGAGCACCATAAAACGTGTAATGCCACCCTCAGCAATAGCTTCAAAAACGACGCCGCTATTTTTAATACCTGACTGAGGGCGCGCATCGGGGCTGTTTTCGATCATGATCGCTGTGACTGGTGCAGTCGTTGCTGCTTGATCGGCTACGAGGCTGCCTGTGAGGGGAGAATAGTACTTCACAGGTGCTGGTGGTAGTGCAGCAGGCTTCACTACCACGTTTGGTGCAGCTGGTGTTTTGACTGGTTGTTTATAAACCAGGAAATAGGTTGCCGTGGCTGCCCCGCAGATGAGTATAAAACCGGCGACAATAAAAATAAGCGTTCGGTGTCGACGCATGTGAGACCAAAACCCAGGTTTTTTGTCTTCTAGCATAGCTTAGCGTTATTATACACTAAAGAGGTTACGCTTTGTAACATAAGGCCCGCAGTTTACGATAGGTATATGAATGAATTCTTACGACAAGAAATTCGCAAAACGACTCAGGCTGCTAGGTCGACATGGGACGCTGACCTTGCGCATGACCTTTTAGATGTTGTCGTACGAGCTGAAGAAAAGAAAATTGCAGAACTCGATACGGAACTCCGTAACCTCCTATTTGCCGCACTAAAACTCAATCGTCGTCACCTGCACAATCAAGATCACATCACAAGTATGCTCTAGCCAGCGTAATCGATTGTTGATTGCAAACGTGCGATAACGGTATCTTTTCCAAGAATAGACAGTGTGTCATTAAGGCTAGGGCTAAAGGGTGCCCATGAAACTGCGATACGAATAAGGCTAAACAGGATGCCTGGTTTTTGGCCGGTTGATTCAAGTAAGCTATTAAGCGTATTTTGAACTGATTCTGGGTCAAACTCACTGGCGCTCAGTGCATCTTTTGCTGTCGTGAGATAGCTGTTGATATCGTCGCGACTCAAACTTCCAAGTTGCTTGTTGCCTGTGATCATAGTCCAGTCAACGCTAGGCTCGCTAAAGAAGTAGCTCGTGAGGGTTGGAAGATCGGCCAACGTTTTAAGACGGTCCTGCACAAGCGCGAGGATGTGCTTTTTGTAATCGACACTTGCACTTTTAGCTAACTCGGGCCAAAAATCCGTCACGCGGTCGTACAAATCGTCGAGGCTGAGCAAACGAATATGTTGGCCATTCATCCAAAGGAGCCGTTGCTCGTCGAAGCGTGCTCCACTATGTTGGACCCGGGCGAGGCTAAACTTCTCTATTAATTCGTCGCGTGTAAAGATCTCTTGTTCGGTTCCATCGTTCCAGCCGAGCGATGCAATGAAATTGACAAGTGCTTCAGGTAAATACCCGTCGCGAATATAATCGAGCACGTCCTTGGCGCCGTCACGTTTACCGAGCTTTTTATTGCCAGCTTCGGCCATAATATGCGGCATGGTTGCAAAAAGAGGAAACGCTAAGCCTAGCGCCTCATAGAGGTTCAGATAATTTGGCTGACTTGAGATGAATTCTTGGCCGCGAATAATATGCGATATATGCATCTGCGCATCATCAACAATATGGGCGAAGTTGTAGGTTGGAAAGCCATCACTTTTTATAAGAATGAAGTCGTCAATCACTTCTGGCCCAGCGTGCAAGTCACCCATGACTTCATCATGCCAGTTGTACTGCTTTGGTTCGCTTTTAAAACGCAGCGGCATGGTGCCATCCCAAACTGGTGGGTTTTCAGGGCGATGATCACGGTATAAAAAGGCTTTTTTGTTGTTTTTAGCCTCATCGCGAAATGCCTGAAGCTCATCGGCTGTATATGGATCGGCATATGCTCGTCCGGCATCAATCAGTTTTTGTGCCCACTGTTTGTAACTATCAAGCCGCTGACTTTGGATATACGGTGCATAGGGGCCACCAATATCCGGGCCTTCGTCGTAGTTGATACCGAGTGCTTTGAGGCTGGCCTGTAGGTGTTCGGCTGAACCTTCCACTTCCCTCTTTTGATCAGTGTCTTCAAGTCGTAAAATGAACGTACCACCTGATTGGCGTGCGACCAGCCATGCGAAGAGTGCGGTGCGAACGCCACCAACGTGTAAGAAGCCAGTTGGGCTTGGGGCAAAACGAGTACGGACATCTGTCATAGTATTACTATCTTAACAGATTATGGAGAATTATAAACTTGTGGCAATGTGGCGAATCTGGTCACCAGAAAGTGGCGCATCGCCAACAATCGTATAAAGAATACCTGCATTGACCCAGGCTGCGTCACCGCTGCCGTAGGTATAAATCGTAAGGCCGCGTTCTTGGCTGGTAATGTAACTGTCACCTACAGCCTTTTTAACCAGGTTATCGAGTACAGCAGTTGAGTCCCATGAACTTTTTGCTTGCGTAATATCAAACTTTGATGTGCCAGTATTGGCTGCAAAATGGATTGAAACGGCTCCATCGGTATATGTTACAGGCCCATCAAGGCTGTAGCCATCGGGTTGGTATTGTGGATATGTTGCGTTAATTCCAGCTTGCGTAGCTGCGACTCTTACAGAAAGTGCCGGCATATTAAGGTATACGACGTAGGCAATCGCCACGGCAACGACGACACTAATACTCGCGATCGTTACAAATCGTGGATGACGGCGGACAAATTTCTTTTTATGTACTTTGGGTGTTTCAGTCGCGAGCGCCTTTGCGATTTCTTGCTCTTTGACTTCACGAGACGTGAGGGCCGGCGCTTGTTTGGCTGCTTGTGCCTGACGTGTGCGTGCAAGTAATGGGTGTTTGGTTGCAGGAATATCAACGGTAGCTGGCTTTTCTTTTACAGCCGTTACAGGGTGCGGTGCGAAACGTGAGATAGAGCGACTACGGGCAATATCCATGGTTTGACCAGGTTTGCGAGCAGGTTTTGTGGTACCTGTAGGCTTTTTAATAACTCGGCGCACAAGCGTTTGAGAGCGCTGAGGCGAGGCGTGAATGCCGGCAGCATGAGTTGGTTGCTTAGGAGATGCGGGATTTGAACTGGCTACAGGAAGGCCTGTAACGGAGTCATATTTCTTACCACCGATAGTCACTGTATTATTTTTGTTCATGTGTTGGTCCTCGCATGTGCCCCTACTATTGCTTACGCTTATGCGTAGCGGTATCCCTATATTAGAAAGGTTATGCTAATTATGCAAGGATTTGAGCAAAAAATGTATCCTACGTTGCATAAGTTGTTATAATTATATGAAAGATGTATCGTCGACCTTCAAAAAAGATAGAAAGAGCTCGTCGTCTATTGCTTTCAATAGGCATGATCTTGCTGATTCTTGTTGGTGTAACCACAATCGTGCTGATTATCCTAGGCTACCAATATGATAGTCAAAGTGGCCAGGTAGAACAGGGAGCGCTACTCCAATATGAAACCCAACCAATTGGTGCAACGGTAACCGTTGACGGACGTATTTTAAGTGGTAAAACACCGACAAAGAGCTCGGTTCTTGCAGGGACACACACCGTCGCTATGACGAAAAGTGGCTACGAAACGTGGACCAAAACGGTGAACGTAAAAGCTGGAACGCTCACCTGGCTTGATTACGCTCGGCTCGTGCCGGTGAACCGTCCTGCGGTCAGTGTTATGAGCTTCCCGAAAGCATTTAACACACTTGCTTCAACTCAGGGCCAAGCCTTATTAGTACAACCCGATCAAGCAAGCCCCGTTTTTACATTGGTTGATCTTTCAACTGATAGCACGCCACAGTCGACGATTACGCTACCAACAAGTCTCTATAGTGAAGCGACCACAGCTGGAATGATACATAGCTTCCGCCTTGATTCGTGGGATACGGCTGGGCGCTACGTCTTGATTCAACATACTTACGGTGATAAAAACGAGTGGATTGAACTTGATACGAAGAATGTGAGTGCGAGTATTAACATCACGAAACTACTCGATATTTCGATTAGTAGTGCGGCCTTCTCCGGCACAAACGGGAGTACGCTTTTTGTTCTGAATAAAACGGATATTCGAAAACTTGATTTATCGGCGGCAACTATTTCGCGTTCATTGGTACCAAACGTGACGAGCTTTGGCGTCTATGACAGTGACCTTATTAGTTATGTTGGAACTGATGCAACTGACGCTTCAAAGCGCGTCGTTGGCGTCTATCGTGATGGTGACAGCGCGCCACACGTTCTTCGTACAACGAGCTCAGACGCGAGCGTGCCACTTCATGTTGCGACGAGCCGTTACTTTAACAATGACTACGTCGCAATTTCAGAGGGCAGTAAAGTGGATATTCTTTATGGAAGTTATCCAAGCTCACCAAATGATGATGGCAAGAGTCTTGTCGCCTATGATTCATTTGATCTAGCGCAGAATGTGAACCAGCTCAGTTTTAGTCCCAAGGGGTACCATATCTTGGCGCAAAACGGCGCCTCATTTGCAGGCTATGACATTGAACATAAACTGACTGGTATGTCGTCAGTGACTGCAGCCACAACTGACGTTCGCCCGCTTCAGTGGCTTGACAACTCGTACATGTGGTCAGATGCCGACAATGAACTGACGATTCGTGAATTTGACGGCACGAATGTTCACACTATAAGTGCAAGCGTATTCGGACAAGCTGCGACACTCACTAAAGATGGTAAATATATCTATAGCATCGGTAAAACGAGTACGGGCTATCAATTACAGCGTGTACGAATGCTACTCCCCTAGTTACCACCGCCAAACAGGCGTTCGAACAGGGTTGGAGATGATTGACCAGGCAGGCTTGTTTGAGCTGAGCCGCTACTCACTGGTGCGGCCGTTGACGCATTTGGATCAGGATTCACTTGCTCGGCCGTCACAAGAAGTCTGTTTGTTGAGGTTCCAAGTGGCGTGCAGGTGACGAGCGTGAGGAGCGGCTTGGTAGTTGGATAGACGAGTGCGCTGACATCTGTCGGCTTTACAATTTGGATATTCGTTACGGTATAGGTGTAGCGCTTGCTTTGATAGTTGGCGTAAATTGTGTCACCAACTGACATTTTCTCGAGCTGGGCAAAGATAAACTTATAATCACCTTGATCAATGAGATCATTGCTACTGTGTCCTGCAATAACGGTATTACCGACTTGTCCAGGGTGGCTACTCGCACCCGGAATCGCAAACTGCGCGACTCCCTTTTGCATGGCTGCCATTTGTGAATTGTAGTCGTTGCCAATATCGTAGAGTACTGGCACATCAACGTTGATCTTCGGAATGATGAGCCGAGGGTCTGGGCTCACGTTAACATCCGCCTTCGGGTCGACAACGATGTTTTGTGGATCGATGCTACCTGGTGACACATATGCCATAACAGTACCGATAATGAGTTGGTTGTACTGCAAAAAGGCAAATATAAGAATCACGAGGACGCCAGAGATAATGGGCACAAAGTGGCGGCTTTTACGAACACGAGAGGCTGAGTCTACTACTTTCTGACGCAACTTTTGACGAAGATCGAATAGGGCTTCATCTTGAGATAGAGGTAAATTAGCTGACGCATCCGCTGGTTGGTCTTTAAAATAGCCGCCCGTTTGAGATGACGCGCTGGCTGATCCAAGTGCGCTCTTAAGGTGATGTGTATAATAACCTTCATAGTATTTTTGATAGTATGTTTGCCACGCACTGTGATACTGCTTCCACTGCTCGAGATCGGGCTGCACGTTATCGCTATGGGTACGCTCATAAGGGTTTATATCTTCGATTTGAGTTGCTATCTGCTGCCCTACTGGCTGACCATTGTTATCGTAGAGTGAATCAATTTGTGACCGCACGACATTGGCTGCTGCTTGGCGTTGTAAGTCACTGGTCTGTGCAGATGGCGCAGTACTCTCGGGAACAAGAGGTGGATTCGTCGGTGTTGGCGTTTGCTGGTCGGGGTTCATATATGTAGATTCCTAGTTACATCTATTGTACAATACATTGGTAGCTAACACCTATTAGGCTTATGGTTTCGTTCTTTTATGCCTTGTGCCGCGATGGTGGAATTGGTAGACACGCAAGACTCAAAATTTTGTGTTCGCAAGGACGTGCCGGTTCAAGTCCGGCTCGCGGTACCAGAGATAAAAGAAGTATTGGTTTAGGCTATATTGAAGTCATTGATCCTAGAGTGGCCTATCTGAGCAAAGAAGCGCGGTGCGATTAGACTAGCGAGGCCGTTGCGCTTTCGAGTGTTTTTGTAGGGTTCCAGAGCCAGTAACAGGCGGCCTTAGCAGCAGTTTGGCCACGCCAGATTGCCATTGGGTTTTCCCATGGGGTTGAGGTCACTTCCCCGCCACTCGCAACCAATAAGATGTCTTTATGAAGGACCATGAGCGATACGGGGTATGTAATGGTAAATTTATGAACCGCTTCAATGAGGCTGGTGAGCTGCATACTAAAGGTGAGCACTTTTGGATAATACACCAGCTGGAACAGCTTTTGTAACTGGGCAAACGACACCACTAGCAGCGTGTCTGGGCGCTCAACAATGTTGGCGCTGGCGTGCTTAATAAGATCAACGGCATCACGGGTAATAGTGAGCGGTCCGCTGTATTCACGCAGAAAATCCTCGTAGACGATGGCTGTTTCGCTATTTCTCCCGGCGTCGCCAATCATCAAAATGCCTGTCGACCACTCACCGATGGCCTTCAGCTCAACCAGGCTTTCGCGGGCAAGACTACCTGAAGGATTCGTCGCACCAAAAATAGTATCAGTAATGACTGGTGGAATCGTTTTTTTAAGGACATCCGGTAGTAAGACTCGCACCTCACCTACTCCACACTGCAATGCATTACCGTAGGCTTCAGCTACACCGGCAAAACCGAGTTTATTACCACCAATAATCCCCAAGCGCCCTGCTTGGGATTTTTGTTCTGGTTTGCTCCACTCGATGTCCTCATACAGTGGGCTGCCGGCTGCCTGTTTGTGCCAATACGGGTGTTCCATCTCTCTTTTTAGTGTAGCACCTTAAAATGGGATGGGCGTATACTAGGGGTATGGATAAAGACTTAACGACGTACTCAGTAACAATCTTGCATCAGATCGGGGTAATCGAATCGGGACTTATTGAAGCAAAAAAAGCAGAACGCGACCGACTCCTTACGGAGGCAAAGGGCATCTACTACTATCATGTCACGAGGGTGCATGATTTTCAGCACGAGCGTCTCATTCACCTTCTCGTTACCTTCTTTTTTGCAGGATTGCTGTTGCTTTCGGCAGCTGGCGGCCTCGTCGCACTGACACTTGCAACTGACCCAAGTGGCCCGGCGCTTAATATTCTCAGCTGGAGCTTGTGTGTAATCTTATTTTTTACCGAAGCGTTTTATATTCGACACTACTTCAAGCTCGAAAACGGTACACAAAAACTATACAAACTAACGGATAGATTGAACGCAATTTTACACGTTTAGTGTAATCGAAACGGGACAGTGATCTGAACCAAGGACGTCTGGGTGAATAGACGCTGACGCAATACTGCTTTTGAGCGATGAACTTGCGAGCCAGTAGTCAATGCGCCATCCGACGTTACGCTCTCTGGCGCCTCCCCATGCTGTCCACCACGTGTAGGCATCAGTGGTTGTCGGATGAAGGGTGCGGAAGGTGTCCATGAAACCTGCCGTAATGATGTTCGTCATACCCTCGCGCTCTTCGGGCGTGAAACCTGCACTTTTGGCGTTATCTTTTGGACGCGCAAGGTCGATCTCTTCGTGTGCGACGTTAAGATCGCCACAGGCGAGAACCGGTTTATTTTTTTCAAGCTCTTTCAGGTGTGCCAAAAAAGCCTGATCCCACTTTGTGTGACGTAAAGAGAGGCGCGAGAGGTCACGTTTACTATTCGGTGTGTAGACAGTGACAACCCAAAAATCATCAAATTCAGCGGATATAACACGGCCTTCGCGTTCAGGGTCACCGTATTCATCCGATGTTAAGCCGAATCGCTCGGCGATGCCGTCAACAAAGCCATTGACCACCGTGTGAGGCTTTATTTTACTAAAAATAGCCGTACCGCTGTAGCCTGCTTTGTCGGCATCATTCCAGTATTCTGTGTAGTTACCGATATCGATGACCGCTTGACCTTGCTTGGCCTTGGTCTCTTGGAGACATAAAATATCCGGCTGATGTTCAGCGATAAACTTCTGAAATGCACCTTTATTGATAACTGCACGGATACCATTCACGTTCCAAGAATATAATTTCATATCACTATTATACCTGACCAATCACAAGTCGAGCTACACTGGGGCCAACTAGCAGAGTCGCCCCATCCTCTCGAAATCCCGCCGTAAGCCACAAGCTGCCGGCGGGAATTCGCTTTCTAGATGTTTTTTACCGCTCGTGAGGCGTCACGTTCTTGGTCGCGGCGCTTCAAGGTTTCGCGCTTGTCATAATTCTTTTTACCCTTACCAAGCGCAATAACAATTTTTATATAGCGGCCTTTGGTGAGGACTCTCATTGGTACAATGCTCATGCCCGACTGTTTTTGGGCCGCAAGGTCATCAATCTGTTTTCTTTTGGCGAGAAGCTTTCTCGGTGACGTATCGATGCTACGCGCACCTGGCTTATTTTTTTCATTTAGTTTCAAACTAAAACTAGCGTTATTAAGCCATAATTCGTGGTCACGAATTGTCACAAATGAACCCTTGAGTTGAATATGGCCGTCACGGGCAGCCCGTGTTTCTGGACCAGTCAGCGCAAGGCCAACCACGAGTTCATCGTTTCTTTCGATGGCATAGTCAAAAGTCGCGCGTCGATTGACGACCGCTGAAGGCTTTGTGACTGGTTTTTTCTTAGTGGCCATGATGGACCTATTGTAACAGAGATGTGATAGCGTGCAGAAGCGTTTTGGCCGAGGCGTCCCATGAGTACTTGGCAACATGCTTTTTGCCGGCACGCGACAATGTGACGCGAAGTTCGTCGTCGTCGAGTTGTTTCACCTTTTCGGCAAATTCACGAGGATCATGTGGATTAAAAAAGAGTGCGCCATCCCCCGCTACTTCGTGAAAGACTGGCATGTCGGTAAGAACTGTTGGAACACCAAGTGCTTGGGCCTCAACAACAGGCAACCCAAAGCCTTCATCGAGGCTGGCGCTGGTCATAACAGCATTATTCGCTAAGATTTCAGCGTACTGTTGGTCACTCACGCCTTTGTGCCAGACAACCTTTGCACCCTTTGGAATAAGCTCAAGCAACTCTTTGTAGCGTTCTTCGGGGGGGAGATGACTCAGTAAGTGTAATGTATAGTCTGGAAGATATTCCATACCTCGGATCAGCGTCTCGACGTTCTTATACGCAATAAATGCGCCCATATACACAATGTTACGAGGCTTGTGTTTCGATACATCTGGCAAATGTGGCAAAAGGTCTTGGAGCGGTCTTGGCGCGTTTGGTGTCACAAGGATTGGACGCCTCGTGAGATGAGCAGCGATGAACTCTTTTTTGGCAGATTCACTAACGGTATTAACAATATCGGGACGGTTCAGAATAATGCGCTGAGGAATATTAGTCAGATAATAGAGGCGCCAGAGAATACGGAGAATCTTGTTTGTAATGTCAAGCGGAGGTTCATGATGATGTACGTAAATCATGTCATGGGAGGTCAGAATGAGTTTGAAGCGACGCCCGAGTGCGCCCATTGTATGGAGGGGCGAAAAAACGACATCTGGATGATATGTGTTGAGAATAAGTGATGTGAACGGTTCTTTTATGGAGATGGGTGCATGGATTTTGATGAATTCACAATCTTTAGGAAGTAAATGTAATTGGTCATAGGACGAGATGAGAAACGTCACGGGAGTAATCTTGGCAAGTGCATTGGCAATTTCAGTCGTGTAGCGACTAATACCATCGTGAAAATCGGGGCGAATATAACGAGCATCATAAAATAACTTCATACTTAAAATATATTGTAACATGACCATTATGACAACAAAGACACATGATATAATCGGAACATATGAAAATTCTTATCGCGGCAGATTTGAACTACCCGGTTATTAACGGCGTTGCTACGTTTACGCGTAATCTTGCGAAGGGCCTGGCGAGCCGCGGTCATGAAGTATTGGTGATTGCCCCAAGCCAGACGGGTAAACGCTACAAAGAAATCGACGAAAACCACGTTGTTATTCGTACGGCGTCAGTCCCCTTTCCGCTCTATCAAAACATTCGTGTGTCGCTTTCTCCAATGCGGGAAGTAAAAAAGATTATTAATGAGTTTGAGCCAGATGTGATTCATATTCAAATGTTGATGTGGATTGGTCAAGCCGCAATGAAGTATGGTAACAAAATTGGTATTCCGATTGTGAGTACGAACCACGCAATGCCTGAGAACCTGATGGATAACCTAAAGCTGCTCGCACCACTTGCCCGCCCGATTAATTACATGCTTCGTGATTATGGTCGACGGTTTCACTCTAAGGCTGATTTTGTGACGATGCCAACGCAGTCTGCAATTGATATGTTTAGGATTGCTGAGAAAATGACCGTCCCGATGAAAGCCGTATCTAATGGTATTGATCTCAGTCGTTTTACAACCGCAAAAGCTCCGGCCTCGATTTACGAAAAATACAATCTCCCACCAAACACGCCAATTATTACCTATGTTGGTCGTACGGACGCAGAAAAGCATATATCGGTCCTCGTTAAGGCCTTTTATAAGGTGCTGAAGACTGAAAAAGCACATCTTTTGATCGTTGGCGATGGAAGCGATGCAGATAATTTGAAATGGCTCGTCCGCGAGCTTGATATTGCTCGCTCGGTCACATTTGCTGGTCGTGTCCCTGAAGAAGATTTGGCGCCACTTCACCAAGTGGGCGCAATCTTTGCGATGCCATCGCCTATGGAGCTACAAAGTATTGCCACGCTTGAAGCAATGGCGAGCGGTAAGCCGGTGGTTGCGGTAAATGCTGGTGCGCTGAAGGAACTTTGCCAAGATGGTATCAACGGCTACTTGTGTGAGCAAGACGATGACGACGCAGTTGCGGGGGCGCTTACAAAGATTCTTCACGATAAAGATCTCCATAAGAAGTTCTCTGAAGCGAGTCTTGCAATCGCCAAGCAACATAACCTCGACTACACGCTTGATCAGTTCTTATCTATTTACGAAAGCGTTATTTCTTAAAAGGCGTCGATTGCTTTTGCAATATCTTTCGGTGTTTCGTAGTGTGTTAGATGCCCAACGCCTTTAATAATAATGAGCCGTGCATGGGGAAACAGTGTCTTGAGGATGCGCTGTTTTGCAAGTGGTGTGATATCGTCAAGCTCGCCCGCAATGAGCAGTGTCGGTACATTGATAAGTGGTGCAAAATCACGAACGTTGTGTGCGACTGACGTCATAAAACTCTCCGAGACTGAGCGCGGGCTATAAAATTTACTAAAGTATTGCAAATGCTGCTTATGGATATAGTGGCGAAGCGGTTTGCTGCGTGTTTTCGCCATTGTGCTGCTCATTACCATCACAATGAGCTTTGATGCCAACCATGGTTGTGCTAGTGACTTTGGGAGCTTGCGACCAAGCCAGTAATAAAAAATAGCGAGCTTGGTGAGGATTGCTTTTGGTCCTTCGAGGGCTGGTGCACCAATGGGATTAACGAGGATGAGCTTCTCTATTGTTTCAGGATAACTTGCTGCGTACGCCGCACAAATGATACTTCCAAAAGAGTGTCCAAGCAGAAGCGGTGGACGAGTTAGCTTTTGGTCATGAATGAAGCGATGCAGCCAGTTGACGTAACTGGCGAGATCATACGAATCAAGTGGCTTGCCCTCTCCAAACCCAGGAAGGTCAGGCACGATAACCCTATACTCAGGTAACTCCGCTTCAATCAAAGCAAGACCCTGATGGGTCCCTCTGAAGCCATGAATCATAATAATGGTTTGTTTTGGCGTGCTCTTCACTACACGTTAGTATAAAGGAAGTCGTGAGCTTCGCCTATACGGTGGCTTTCTACCTCTATTAATGGTAGTATTGTACAGATATGATCGCTGACGTTACAATTTCCGAAAAATCCTTCGGTCCGAAGGTTCTTATGCGTGGGATTCGGTTTAGCATTGACGACGGTGAAAAAGTGGGCGTGATTGGCCGTAACGGCGTTGGAAAGTCGACGTTATTTGGGATTTTAGCTGGTACCGACAAAGATTTTACGGGTGAAATTGTATTTAAGCGCGGTACTGTTGTGGTCGCGACTGCTCAGGAGCATCACGACATGGGAGATACGACCGTTCTTCAGTATGTGTTGCAGGGCCTTCCGGAATATAGCGACCTATCACACATTATTGAGTCCTACCCGCTCACGATGGGCGACGACATGAAACTGATCGATGAGTATACTCAGGCATTGATGCGCTTTGATGACAAAGGCTTTTACCAAATTGAAGAGCAGATTGAGCGTGAACTCGATAACTTTCAACTTCCAGGTGTAGCGCATCGTGCCTTCTCGACCCTATCGGGTGGCCAAAAGCGCCTTGTTGAGGTGGTGAAAGTCATGCATAGTGACGCTCACCTTGCGCTCGTCGACGAGCCAACTAACCACATGGATTACATTGCAAAAGCGCAGTATGTAGAGTGGATGAAGACAGCTCGCGAGGCAATGCTGGTGATTACTCACGACCGCGATGTGCTCAATGAAGTTGATCGAATCATCGAGCTTAAAGACGGCGACAGTGTGAGCTACAAAGGCAACTACGATGCGTATTTAAAGCAAAACGCCGTCAGTACGGGCACGCAGATGAACGATTTTGAGATGGTTGAAAAGCGGATTGTGAACTTAAAAGCGAAGGTGATTGATTATCAGCGCCTCAAAGAAAAATCACGTAACCCGGGCACGATTCAGAAGTTTAAACGACTTGAAGAAAACTCGCGTAAAGAACTTGGCGAGCTTCAGGCGAAAGAAAAGCCAACCTTTTGGATTGATAAAGAGTCGGCTGCAAATCTTAACTACAAGGTCGCCGCTCAGTATGATAAATTTAAAGCCAAAAATATTCGCATGAATCTGAAAGACGATGAGTCGCGTAGCAAACATGTGCTCGTGACGGCTCGTGATGTTTCCTTGGGCTACACGTCACCGTTATTTGAAGGTGTCAATATTGATCTTCGTGAAGGTGAAGCACTCGAATTTCGTGGTCGTAACGGTGCTGGTAAAACGACTCTTATCAAGTACCTTCTTGGGCTTGATAGCAAAGACATTAAAAAATTTTCTGGTGAGTTTTCAGTTGATCCACATGTACGCATTGGTGTGTACGAACAGGAGGTTGCTCCTACTTACTTCAACCTACCACTTGAAGGTGCGATTGAAAAAATGTATCTCGACCGAGGCCTATCTATTACGATTACCAAGATTCGTAATCTCTTGAGCGACTATTTGTTCACTGAGGGTGATGGCAAAACACCAGTCTCTCGCCTTTCCGGTGGTCAAAAAGCGCGCTTCCAACTTATTTCAATGCTTGCCAGTGACCCGCAACTGCTTATTCTAGATGAGCCAACAAACCACCTTGATCTTCCGAGTATTGAGGAGCTTGAAACGGCGCTATCTAAATACGCGGGTGCAGTTATCTACGTGAGTCACGATGGGTATTTTCGTCAAGCTCTTGGCGGTGACGTGTTGCAAATCGGCGCAGCCTAGTTCTCTTCGTGGCTGATTCTTCCAATATGCTCGAGTAATTCTTTTTGAGTAATAGGACTCATTTTTTTGGTCTTCATAAATTCATTAATTCTCGCTCGACGGATTGCGTTGAGAATCTCTTTTGGATGAGCTCCTACCATGCCTTCAGATTTTTGTGCGAGTTCAACAATATTAATATCATTGTCTAAGTCGATGTCGATTTTGGCTGAGCCTGATGCTTCCTGCGTGTTCGTTGTCGCAAGGAGGAATGCCTTGCCTAACACATGAAGCCACATGGCACGACGTGTATTAAAGTCGGGAGCTTTTATTTCGATAGTACGAAATCTCCCTGGTCGGACAAGTGCCTTATCAACACGATTAATGTTATTCGTTGCCCCAACAAGTAATATATTGTGGTGATGAGCAAGTATATCGACAATATGGTCTTTAAGTCTGTTCACGGTATCGACACGTTCACCCGAAGATGCACTGTCCGCAGAGACACCGATCGAATCAAACTCATCAATCAGAACAACTATTTTATCGTCACGATTCTTTAGATCATTAAAATAATCATCTAGATTAGTTGCTGACGCACCTACCCACTTATCAATAATGTCAGAGACATTCAATTCAAAAAGATTGGCATCTATTTCATTTGCAAGCGCCTTAAGCAACGACGTCTTGCCTGTACCGCCAATGCCGTGCAACAAAATCGCTTCAGTTGACTCAAGACCGATGCTTTTTGCAAGTTCTGGATGCTCGAAACTAATTGCCATATTAAGTAGCTCTTGCTTTACGTCATCATAGCCAATAATGTCATCAAATGTGAGATCCGGCTCTTCTTCATCAATAAGTTCCCTTTTTGGTAGTTTGATATTGAGTGAAGGAGTCTTGAGGGTAATTTTGCGATTACGATCGTGCTCGGGGTTTGCATACATCGCCATGACAGCATCTTGTACATGCGCCCAAAGGAGCGTTGTGTTTAAAAGTGCTGTGTAGCGATCATGAGTTGCTTCTTGTCTTGTTTGATGGATACTTCCTTGGGTGAGTGACGTAGCTATCTTCACTAAGAAATGAGCATGATCTCGTTGTATCTCAATCGTTGCGAGCAGTCCTTCGGATACATGAACATCAATCGATATGGGGTCTCGGTGCATGTGAGTTCGAGTCGGGTCAAACGCTCCGTCTACCCTGCTCATTAAATGAACAAAAAATGGTTCTTCCCATGTTGGCACTCTGCTCTCTTCGGGAAGCGTAAATAGTACCTCACCTTTGAGTTGAAACCTACCGTCATTTGATTCGGTTCGACATGTCAGTAATGCCTCGCGCATAACGTCATTGTTGTCATATTCAACTTGAGCAAGTGTGATTGTGCCAGTCTCGGGCACAGGTTCAAGCATTGGCATAAATTCATCTCGTGCAGCAACCGTCACAAATGTTTTTTCAGATTTGACCGTTTTAATGGTAGTCTGAGGTTTTGGCTCTAAATCATTTCCCATAATTAAGGGTACTATACACACATCTTATCTGTTATGCAAACATAATCTTGATAGCAGAATACCACGACACTCGTCGTGGTATTCTGCTCAAGGATCTCTTTTCTACGATGCTGTAACTGGCTGGATTTCGTGCTTTTTAATAGCATCTTGAATGCGGGGTCGGTCAAAACCGAGAATAATATCACCAGCGATATCGGTTACTGGTACACCACTGTATGATCCACCGTTTTTGGCAAGGAGTTCGTCGTATGCATCTTTGTCAGCTTCGACATCTTTTGCGATGTATGGAATGCCGAGTTTATCGAGCCATTGCATCTCCGTGTGACAAAACGCGCACCAGCTGGTGCTGTAGATAGTGATCTGAGGTGTTGCTATACTCATAGTGATATTCCTTCTTCCTTAATACTATACATTATACAGTAAATGCATCGCGTGGTAAATAGTTCTGCCTATCAGTATACGACAAATTCGTGTACGTGAAATGGTCCATATGATTTGACGCTTATGCTATACTGTAACCAGAAAATACAAGGAGAAAACGTGGCCCACTTACCGCGACTTCACAGATGGAGAAAACAAAATTCGTATACGCATGCCTTTGCATTGCCGACGATTTTGATTGCTTCGATTGTGATGCTAACCGTCCTTGTGGTTGGTGCATCGGCGACGAGCTCAACTCGTACCGCTCTTCAAAGCCAATATTACGAACAGCTTGCTCATGCTGCTGGTGATGCGGGTGTCGCTTATGCTCGCGCTTGCTTGAACGCCAACGGCAATACGCCGCTTTGGACCGACTCGCAACCACTCATGCCAAATACCAATTGTTCGGGCACTGTTACGACCACGTGTCCTGATGGAGTTAACACGTTTTTTAGTGGTTCTACGCCCGCTATCTGCTCGGTGATGATGGCAAATAATGTGCGGAGCAGCTTTAGCGTGAAAAAACCGACCGTCGATAGCAACAACGACGCGACGACGATTCCAAATAGTGGCTTTGTACAGCTACTGCGCGCGTCAACGGGTGCACCGTGGCGCACCTATACGCAGCAAGCGACGCAAGCTGCCGCGGTTCCTGCACTGTGTTCGGGCGCTGCTACGAGCGCACTTGGTTGGAGCAGTGCGGTCATTAGTTCCACACCGGCAACCTTTCCCGATGCGGGAGTAGCTACTGTTGCATTGTCGGCTGCGGCTATTAATCCAGGACCAACGTATTTTCGTAAAGACTTTAATATAACAACTGCTGGTAGCTATAATCTGAAAGTGATGGGCGACGACTATAGCACCGTATGGCTAGACGGCGTCCCTATGGTTTCGACGAGTGGATATAGTAGCGTAGGTAGCTCGACTGTATCATTATCACCTGGTTGCCATAATATATATGTCGAAGTGACAAACGCTAATGTATTTCCGAATGGATCCAACCTAACGTTTGACCTTAAATTGTCAGGTACGACAATCCCTGTTGTCACAACCGACACAAGCTGGCGTGTGTCGGCAGGTAATGCTGTGCATTACTCGGACTATGGTTATTATGTCGATTCTGCATGGACTAACGCGCTTGCTGTGCGGACTTCAATATCAGGCGACGCAAACTGGGCTGCAACGTCAGGAGATTCTGGTTCAACTTTTATTGCATCACCGAACAGCAATAGCGGTGGTAATTACCCACCATCAGAGTGGACTAACTTTAGGGATCCAAATAGCATCGTCGTAAGTACCAATACCGATGTACGAGTAACAGTCCAGTGCGATGACAACTGTGCTGTCTATATGGACGGTAACAATATTATAAGCAACGCGCCATGGGGAGGTGACTACACCACAACCCTAACACTAACAGTTGGGACGCACTATTTTGGCGTTGCATCATATAATGCCGGCGCTACAGCGAACCCATCCGGATTTTCGTTTGCTGCTGTTCGTGTATCCGACGGGGTCATATTAACCCATTCAAATACGACATGGCTCGGTGCTAATTACTGGAACACGAGTGATCCGAATCCATATTCGTATGATAATTTATTTGCACCAAATCCTGATGTGCCGGTTCCGCGTAGTACGAATATCGCAACAGATTTTTCGACGTGGACGCTCGTATCTGGTGCAACCTATAGCTCTGGCACAGGGCAGCTAACACTCCCGGCTGGTAGCTATGCGTACTCACCTGTAACACGTGTTTCGCAGCCAACTATGCTGACGTTAGGGGGTGATTTTTACGCAACAACCGCCTCTCCGTATGCAGGTTTCACGCCAAACGGAGGCTACCATGTAGGCATTAGTTATTATCTACCGGATATGGCGACGCCAGCCACAAATTCTACCGGATATACATCTAATGGGTGTGCTGAGTCGCTTACGCTTAACGTATGGTCCTATAGTGATATGCGATGTTCTTGGTTCAGTGGTGGATCAGCTGTTGAATATGTTAGATATACTCTTTATAGTTCTAGCTCTGGTTACGCGAGCCCAGGGCTTATTATAAAAAATCCGCAGATTACTCTCCAATAGTAGTACTAAGGTATATTAAGTGCTGCGTGTGAGGTGCCAAAACTGGCATTGGTGACATTTATAGATACGTAATTCAAGTTGCATGTTGGTGAGCATTTGAAATTCGGCTGCTTTTATAGCTTCGGCTTCGTTTTTAAAACGGCGTTTATCCGAACATGTTTTAGGTGCTTGAAATGGTGTGTGTTTTTGAAGTGATGTACGACGCGGCATGACTAGTCAAAGCTCTCTTTCTCTGTTACAGTATATACTATATGGCTACGTCACCGACCACAACACAAGCTGTTATCGTGTTGTTACTTACCGTTTTAGATACTACCTGGAGGGCTTTTGTACCGACTATCGGCGGTACAATTTTAGGTGTGACACTTGATAACGTAACGGGCCGCGCACCGCTGTTTACAACACTTTCGATTATTCTTGGCTTTATACTTGCGGCACTGCTTGTGGTACTTCAAATTCGCCGCGTAAGGAAATCACGATGAATACGTTTGCAGCCTTTGACCTCAAGGTGAGTATTGGTGCCGAGTCACTTTTTAAGATCGGTGGCTTTTCGGTCACGAATGCCCTACTTTGTGGCATTCTTGGTAGCATCATTGCAATTTGGGTGCTTGTCTACACCGCTCTTTCAATTAAACGTGGTCGGTATAATCGTTTTGTCGGCCTCGTCCAGTGGGTATTTGAAGGCTTACTCAAGCAAATTAACGACATTATTCCTGATAAGAAATTGGCATCTAAAATCGCACCACTCGCACTAACGGCTTTTTTTGTGGTGATGTTCAATTATTGGCTGAGCGTGCTGCCTGGCCTTGAATCGATTAAGATTAATGGCGTCCCAATCCTTCGTAGCCTTACTGCCGACCTTAACTTTACGCTGGCACTCGCACTTATTACAGTTGTTACTGTACAGATATATGCGGTGAAATACCTTGGCGTCTTTGGCAACATCGGCCGCTATATTCGTAACCCACTCAAAAACCCAGTGGGTGCATTCGAGGGAGCACTTGAAATTATCGGTGAGTTTAGTCGTGGTCTTGCGCTCGCGCTTCGTCTTTTTGGAAACGCATTCGCCGGTGAAATTCTTCTTATTGTGATTGGCCTACTTGCCAGTTACGCCGCCAGCGTGGTGCTACCATTCTTTATGATTTTCGAATTATTCATCGGCTTTATTCAAGCCTACGTGTTCTTTGTGCTGATCCTCATTTTTACGTCACTAGCGGTGAGCCACGAGAGTGGGCACGGTGAGGCACCAGCGTAAAAGCATGGTATAATTAAGGTAATAAAAAAGGAGAATTCATGAATCAGTTAGCATTTGTACTGGGCTATGCCCTTCCAGCACTCGGTGCGGCCGTCGGTATCGGTATTATTGGCGCAGGCGCCCTTAACGCGTTTGGTCGTAACCCTGAAAAGTTGCCTGACATCCGAACACTGATGATTCTTGGTATTGTGTTTGCCGACTCACTCGCGTTTATCGGTATTATCGTAGCAATCATTTCGAAGTTCTTGGCTTAGGAGACTATTTTGATCCACTCGCTCACACAACTCGCAGCAGCTGATACCCAGAGTGGGAGTGTTTTTACTGTGCTTGGTATCGATTGGCAGATGCTGGTTTTGCAGATTATCGCATTTTTACTACTTGTCGCTATCCTCGGTAAATGGGTCTATCCATGGCTTATGAAATCGGTAGACGAGCGTCAAGAGAATATTGATGCGGCTGTTAATGCAGCTGCCGAGGCTCAGAAATCAGCCAGTGATGGCGAAGCACGTATCCAGGCACTGCTTGATGAAGCTCGAGCTGAAGCGGCAGATATTGTTGCGACAGCCAAAGATGAATCGACCGCTGCAATCAGTGCAGCTGAACTAAAAGCCAAGAAGCGTGCTGAGCAAATTGTGATGGATGCTAAAGACGATATTGCAAAAGAAATCGTGACTGCTAAAAAAGCACTCCACGATGAAACGCTGCAACTCGTTGCGCTTGCGACTGGAAAAGTCGTTGGTAAGGTCATGGACAGCAAACTCGATGACTCGATCATTCGTGAAACCGTAAAGGACGCGAAGATATAATGGCAGTCCGCTTGTCTCGTCGCAAAATTACCGAGTATATAGCGGATAGTCTTGTTGCTGGCGCAAGTGAAAAAGATATTGTGACGAGTCTAGCGGCATACCTGATTGATAGTCGCCGCACCTCAGAGATTGAGCTGATTATTCGTGATCTTGACTATCAACTCAGCGTTCGTGGCATTGTGCTTGCGAATGTTAGCTCGGCCTACACGCTGAGTGAAGAGACCAAAAAAGCGATTATAGCCATGCTTAAGGATGCAACTGGCGCAACGTCGATTGAGCTTGAGGAACACGTCACCCCAGCAGTACTTGGTGGCGTGCGCATCGACATTCCTGGCAGCCAAATTGACGGTACGATCGCTCGGCGCCTGAACCTACTAACCACTAACAACACCCTATAAGGAACATTAATATGACTCAACTATCCATAGCAGAATTATCAAAAGACCTTCGCGTAGCGATTGAACGCCTCGAGCAAAAAGAAGGTTTAGAGAGTGTTGGTGTGGTTGTTCGTGTTGGTGATGGTGTGGCGTGGGTGCATGGACTCCATAAGGCTGGCTATAGCGAAGTTCTTAAGATCGAAACTGCAAATGGTGTAGTTGAAGCTTTCGCACTTAACCTGATGGAAGACGAAATTGGTGCAGTGTTGCTTGGTACTGACTCTGAAGTATCTGCTGGTGATACGGTTCGCTTATCTGGATCCGTACTAAAAGTTCCGGTTGGTCCCGAACTGCTCGGTCGTGTGGTTGATCCACTCGGTCGTCCACTTGATGGTGCTGGTCCAATTAAGACCAAGCAATTTGGTCTTGTTGAACGCGAAGCAATCGGCGTCATGGATCGTAAATCAGTCTTTGAGCCACTGATGACTGGGGTTATGGCGATCGATGCTATGTTCCCTATTGGCCGTGGTCAACGTGAGCTTATTATCGGTGACCGCCAAACAGGTAAAACGGCACTGACAATCGATACGATGATTAACCAAGGTAAGCAAAAAACTGGTGTTGTAAACGTCTATGTCGCAATTGGTCAAAAACTGTCAAAAGTTGCCCGTCTTATCGACCGCTTGAAGGCTGAAGGCGTCATGGACCAAACCATTGTAGTTGCAACCGGTCCATCTGACCCCGCATCACTTCTCTATCTTGCTCCATACGCAGCAACTGCTATGGGTGAATATTTCCGTGATAACAAGCAACACGCACTGATGATTTACGATGACCTGACAAAGCACGCTGTTGCCTACCGCCAGATGTCACTACTTCTTCGTCGTCCACCGGGACGTGAGGCATATCCGGGTGATGTCTTCTATCTTCACTCTCGCCTTCTTGAGCGATCTGCAAAACTAAGCGATAAACTTGGTGGCGGTTCACTAACGGCCCTTCCTATCATCGAAACGCAGGCTGGTGATATTAGCGCCTATATTCCAACGAACGTGATCTCTATTACTGACGGTCAGATTTTCCTCGAAACAGACCTCTTCTACCAAGGTATCCGACCAGCAATTTCTGCAGGACTCTCGGTGTCTCGTGTTGGTGGTGCAGCGCAAACGAAGGCTGTTAAATCAGTCAGTAGTCACTTGAAGCTTGGTTTGTCGCAGTTCCGTGAACTCGCCAGCTTTGCACAGTTTGGTAGCGACCTCGATGATGCCACAAAAGCACAAATTGACCGTGGACAGCGCCTGACTGAACTTTTGAAGCAACACCAGTATCAGCCTGCAAGTATTTGGGAACAAGTTGCAAGTATTTTTGCCGTCACCAATGGCCTGTTTGATAACGTACTACCCGCGAAAATTAAAGATGCTCAAACAGCTCTCCTTACGCGCCTATGGAAAGACCACAAACCTGCGATGCAGGAGCTTGAAAAAGGTGATAAACCAACTGATGCAACAATCAAAGCACTTACTGATGTTGCTAAGGCTGCTGCCAAGGGATTTGAGAGCAAATAGTCTATGGCATCAACGCAGGTATTAAAGACGCGAATTCGCTCGGTGAAAAACACCAAGCAAATTACCAAGGCGATGCAACTGGTTGCGGCCAGTAAGATGCGCCGTGCTCAGGATGCAACAAAAGCTACGGCGCCATACACTGAGGCTGCTCGCGAGTTACTCCAGAACCTTGCGAAACTGAACTCTGTGACGCGCCACCCACTCTTTAAGACTCGGCCCATCGGCTCACGTCTGCTTATTGTGATTGCATCAGACAAAGGTCTCGCTGGTGCCTACAATAGCAATATTTTGAAAAGCTATATCGAGGAACTAAAGCGCGACGATAGTGCCAAAGTGAAGAATCTGACTATTGCTGTAGGCCGTAAGGCTGCACAGTTTGTTGCGCGGCTTAAAGATACAACTGTTCTTGGTGTGTATGAGGAACTGCCAGACCGACCGGATGCAGATGAGCTTCGCGCCATTCTTGATAGTGCACGTAATGCATTTATTGCGGGCCGCGTAGATGCAGTGGACGTTATTTATACTGAATTTATCAGTAGTCTCAATCAAAAAACGAAGGTACTACGTGTCTTACCTGCAGGTTTTAATGCAGTCGAATTAACTGGTATTACCGAAGAAGTAACCTATGAGCCAAGTACCGACGAAGTGCTTGATGGTGTTGCCTCTCGCCTTGTGAGCGCACAGATTTTTCAGGCACTACTCGATGCACGGGCAAGTGAGCATAGTATGCGTATGATTGCTATGAAAAATGCCACCGATAATGCGTCTGACCTCGTCGATGACCTGACGCTTGAAATGAACAAGGCACGGCAAGGCGCAATTACCCAGGAATTGGCCGAAATATCAGGTGGCGTAGAAGCGTTGAACGAATAAAGGAGATCATGATGAGTAAAGAGAACACAGGAAAAATTATACAAGTAGTCGGCGTGGTTGTTGACGTTGAGTTTACAGGAAAAATTCCTGCGATTTATGATGCATTGCACGTTGATCGTGGAGACAGTACATTAACGCTTGAGGTTGCACAGCACCTTGACGAGCACACAGTTCGTTCAATCGCGCTTGCAAGCACCGACGGCTTACAACGTGGCCAGGCCGTGGTCGCAACAGGCGCACCAATTAGCGTGCCAGTTGGTGATGAGACTCAAGGTCGCATGTTTAATGTGGTCGGTGATCCTATCGATGGTAAGCCAGCGCCAAAAGGCCTTCGAGCGCCGATTCACCGTGAAGCTCCTACTCTTGCTGAACAATCAAACAAAACTGAGATCTTAGAGACAGGTATTAAAGTTGTTGACCTCATTGCTCCTATTACAAAAGGTGGTAAAGCTGGACTCTTTGCTGGTGCAGGCGTTGGCAAGACGGTGCTTATTACTGAACTCATCAATAACATTGCGAAATTCCACAGTGGTAACTCTGTTTTTGCCGGCGTTGGTGAACGAACTCGTGAAGGAAACGACCTTTACTACGAAATGGAAGAAGCCGGCGTGCTTGGTAAGACAAGTCTTGTCTTTGGACAGATGAACGAACCACCTGGAGCCCGTCTTCGTGTGGCGCTTTCTGGACTTGCAATGGCTGAAACATTCCGTGATCAAGGTAAGGACGTGCTTCTCTTTATTGATAACATTTATCGTTATACGCAGGCCGGTGCGGAAGTATCAGCACTGCTTGGTCGCTTGCCTTCTGCCGTGGGATATCAGCCGAACCTTCAACAAGAGATGGGTGCTCTTCAGGAACGAATTACGAGTACCAAAAAAGGTTCAATTACCTCTGTTCAGGCCGTCTATGTGCCTGCCGATGACTTTACTGACCCAGCTCCAGCTACAACCTTCGCCCACCTTGATGCAACAATTGTGATGAACCGTGCGCTGACTGAAATTGGTATCTACCCTGCTGTTGACGTGCTTGATAGTAGCTCAAACAGCCTTGACCCCGAAGTGGTGGGCGTTGAGCACTACCGCGTGGCACGTGAAGTCCAACGTATTTCTCAGGAGTACAAGGAACTTCAAGACATCATTGCGATCCTTGGTATGGAAGAGCTTTCAGAAGAGCAAAAACTCACTGTCGCCCGCGCACGTCGTATTCAACGCTACCTATCACAGCCGTTCTTTGTGGCCGAGAAGTTTACTGGTAACAAGGGTGCATACGTGAAACTTGAAGATACCATTAAAGACTTCGGTGACATTATTGCTGGTACGTACGACGATAAACCTGAAAACTGGTTCTACATGGTTGGTGAGCCACTAAGTGTTAAGGCCGCAAACGACAACAAGGCAAAGAAAGCTTAATAATGAATCTGAAGCTCATCACCCTACTCGGCGTGAAACTCGACACGGAAGTGTATGAACTGCTTATTCCAACTGCGGCTGGTGAGATTGGCGTATTCCCTGGCCATGAGCCACTTGTCAGCCTCGCTGTGCCTGGCGTGATTGCAGTACGCTACAAAAAGGGCGATAGCGATGATAAGCAAGAGTTTTTTGCGATTAGTGGTGGCGTGGTAGAAGTTTCACAAACACACGTGCGAATTCTTGTAGATGAAGCTGAAACTGGTGACGACATTGTTGAAGCTGAATCAAAAGCGGCGCTAGAGCGTGCTCTTAAGCTTCGGGCTGAGGCGAAAAACCAAGTTGAACTTGATAAAGCGCATCAACTGGTTGATCGTCATACTGTTCGCCTCAAGGTTGCTGATCTTCACCGTCGACATCGCCGCCCATAGTTCATCTGCTGATAGCGTGAGAGGTTATTTTGCTGCGCCAAGGATGCTACGAACTTCGGCAGTGCTTTTTGTATGCATTAATGCTTCGCGTAGTTCGCTCGCACCGGGAAAATCACGGATGTAAATTTTGAAAAAGCGCTTTAACGGATCGAATTTACGAGGACCTAACTCTTCAGAATATTTGTCATGAAGATCAAGTTGTAAATTCAGTAGATCGACGAGCTCTTCCCTACTGTGCTCACGCTTCTCTACTTCAAATGCGAAAGGATTATGAAACACACCGCGGGCAATCATGATACCATCGACACCATATTTTTCTACGAGCTCAAGACCATGCTCACGGTCACGAATATCACCGTTAATAGTAAGCAGTGTCTGGGGTGCAATTTCGTCTCGTAACTTTTTGATTTCAGGAATAAGTTCAAAGTGTGCATCGACTTTACTCATTTCTTTACGAGTACGAAGATGAATCGTCAGGTTCACAAGGTCTTGCTGGAGGAGGAAGCCGAGCCACTCGCGCCATTCATCAATTTTATGCGCACCAAGACGTGCCTTCACGCTGACGGGTAAACCTGCTTCCTTTGCTGCCGCAATCAGTTGGCCCATGAGTTCGAGGTTGCCAATGAGACCACTCCCACTCCCCTGCTTCACGACCGACTTATCCGGACAACCAGTATTAATATCAATACCACTAAAGCCACGCTTTTTGAGTTCCTTTGCCATGTAGGCAAACTCTTCGGGCTTGTTGCCCCAAATATGTCCGACCATCGGTTGTTCATCCGCCGTAAATGCCAGGCGTTCGCGGGTGCTTTGCTCGCCCTTTGGACTCATAAAGCTAGCTGAATTTGTGAACTCCGTGAAGAACACGTCTGGCCGAGCGGCTTTTGCAATGACATGGCGAAACACAACATCCGTGACTGCCTCCATTGGGGCAAGGATGAAGAAAGGTTTCGGCAGGTCGTTCCAAAAATTGTTCATATAATTACTTTCCATTATCTCATAAAAGTGAAACAGCTCGCTGCCCTCTGTGAATTTAATCACGCAAGGGGCAGCGAGCTGATAGTACCGGTAAGAGGAATCGAACCTCTGACTTCGCCATTAATAGTGACGCGCTCTACCACTGAGCTATACCGGAAGTGGCAACAGTAGGGTTCGAATCTACGACTTCTCGGTTTTCAGCCGAGTACTCTACCTCTGAGTTATGTCGCCGGGTGAGATAGTGATATCTCGGTGGGGCGGCCGAAGCCGCCCCACCGCGGGGCTGTTTAGGAACTAGTCCTTCTTGCCCATTGCGGTCCGCTCGGTGCGCGTGGCCGTGTTGAGGTGAGCCTGAGCGGCGGCGATGTCGGTCTTTTTACCGCCTGTCTTTGCCGTTTTCAGGTCTTGCTCTGCACGCCGACGTGCGTCGGAGTCGTTTCCTGCCATGATATCACCTCCTCAGGTGATTCGGTGGTGCATGGACGCCCAGCGGGGAGTACAAGACTTGGACTCATACCAAGACTTATGCGTACTCCCCGCCTGAGCGATTTTTTGTGTAACTTTTGAATGCCCCGAAGGACATCGAACTCAACGCTGAGTTCGGTTATCGCTGGCTACGGTGCGCGCACTGCAAGCAGTACGAACAATATCACTTCTCAGGTTATGAATGTGCATAAAGAGAGGTCGTGACAGATACGCGCGAAATAAGCTTTCGTGGATATGTGTCACAACCTCGATCTTTGCCTACCTACTGTAGCAAATATAACGGTAGTAGTCAATACTTAGACGGTTCCGTCAATCAGATCTTGTTCAAATGTGAGAATGCCTTTAAGTGTTTGATCATAGCCAGAAATATCAGGTAGATCAAGCGTAATAATACGTTTCCATACAGTGGTTACAAGCGCTGTGAACGCCTGCATGTCGCTGTCACTAAAATTCGTTTCGAGTTCGATGATGTTACCGACGCTGGTTGGTTCAATAAACTGCAGTACGCCCGATACGACGGTGTGACCACGAAAGTCACGTGCGTTCTCGATCAGCAGTTTATAAAACATGAGCTGTTGCTTATATTTATGGAGCTTAATCTTTTCATAATCTGTTTTACCCGTCCAAGTGCGAGCGGGCTTACCGGTTTTATAGTCGGTGACGGTGACCAATTTATCCTCCGTAATATCAACAAGGTCGAGCGCACCAGATAGATGAGCATCGCCCACCATAACGTGTTGAGATTTGAAATTGAGCTCAGCTTTTTGGCTTGGCTTAAACGTACTATAGCGCGCAGCGAGGAAGGCATGCAGGTCTTCACTTCCCTTTTGAAGGTAAAATTCAAAGTCACTATCAGATAGATGATGGTCTTTGAGGCTTGTTTCGAAATTATGCAGTATATCCTCAACTGCTTGGCGCTGTCCGTGACGCGCTAGGTGTACGTGTGCACGCTGTAGCGTCGAGTGAATGGCCGATCCGTAGGCCGACGCTGGACTCATTGCCTGCGGAAAGCGAAGTAGATTTTGCAGTAAGAAGTTTTGCGGGCCACCACGTGATATGTCGAGGAAATTGGTTAGGTGTGTCACGCTTAGCATATAGGCTTCAAGCTGGGGCATAAGGAGCTTCTTAAGGGTCGTATCGGTCGCTGGAGTAAGATGTTCGTACCAGCGTAGTTCAGCAGTTTCAAGCGCTTGCTGATCGCTGCGGGCCAGTTTGATGGCTTTTGGCGTTGTACTACTACCTACTAAGAAGGCTGCTTTTTCGGTTGCCTTCGCTCCATCACCCGCAAGGCTATAACTAATAATCAGATTGTTACGTGCCCTGGTCGCAGCAACGTAAAAGAGGCGTAAGCGCTCATCGCTGCTATCACCAACTTGCGCGAGTGGTAAGTTTTCAGGATATGACAGCGAACGACTATGTGTGCGAGCACGCTCACCCCAGACGCTATCAACTGCACCAGTGATATAGACGGTATCGAACTCAAGCCCCTTCGAGTTGTGCGCTGTCATAAGGTGTACGGCTGTAGTGTCAGCACCGACTGTGTGAATGCTCGTGATACCGCTACCAATGCTTCGGTGCAGCGTTATAAAGTCGATGAAGCTCACGAGCGTTGGAGTCTCGAGAGGACGGTAATCGCGCAAATGGCTACGGATAGCACGTAGCGCTTCGAGGTAGCGAACGTATTCGTCGGGGTGATTTTTGAGCATATCGTTTGAGAAGAAATGCTCGTAGATTGGACTGATAAAACTAGACGTCTTTTTGGCGCGTGCCTCATCGCTATCGTCCTGCTCGTCATCGGCTGTTTGCGGATGAGTGGCGCCGATGATCGTATCGAGTAGCGTTTCAAGTGGCGTATGTGGAATAGCCAGAGCTGTTGTGACAAGCCAGGTATGAAGTGGTGCGAATTGCGGAAGACGCGACATTTCATCGAGCCAGTGTGTGTGGCTTTCAAACGAAACGAGACTAAGCTTCCATAGCGCGAGCGGCGATATGCCCCATACGGGATGCGTCAACACCTGCGGAAGTAAACCGTTGGCATCGCTGTGACGGCCTTCATAAATTGCAATCAGCACGCGTGAAAGCTGCTCAATAAGGACGATGATTGGGAGATTTAGGACGTTATCTTGGCGTTCGTATTGAACTGGGACGCCTGCTTTTGCAAAGTACGGCAGTAGTTTTTCTATTTCATCATGTTTGCGGGTCAGAACAGCAATATCTGCTTCGGCGTCTGCCTTGATGCGCATGGCGATAGACTCTACTAAAATGTGTCGCTCGTCTGCGCTTGTTTCTGCTTCAATAAACTCAACGGTTGTGTTGGCATGAGACGGTTGGCTGTGAAGCTCTTTATCGAGTTCTGTAATGTGATTTTCGAGTCGGTCGAGCCCCTGAGTAATAATGTCACGACTTTCCTTTAAGATTGACTCGCCGGAACGGTAATTTTCTTTGAGGGCGACCATATGGGTCTTTGGGTAGGTGCTGCGAAAGTTGATGATGTTGCTAATATCTGCCCCTTGAAAGCTAAAGATTGCTTGGTCGTCATCGCCTACCGCCATAATGTTTGGCGTATCACCCTGGCTTGGGTTATTAGTAAGGTTATGAACGATACGCATCTGTGCCATGTTAGTATCTTGGAACTCATCAACCATAATGTATTGATACTTTTCCTGCAGGTTAAAACGCAGTTCATCAAAAATTTCCATAGCGTGAACAACGCGAAGAATCATATCATCAAAGTCAAATAACTCTGCTTCGCTCATGCGCGCGAGGTACTGTTCATAGATAGAGCTAATCGCACGTAGTTTTGCCTGGCGATCGCGAGATTTTAATACAAAGTCACCGTCATCGTTCTTTTTAAACCACGCATTACGCCAGGCTGTTACGGGGGTTGTTTTGCCGGATTCTTGGGCAAGGTGTAGGGCCGTTTCGAGCGAGTCGGCAATGACCATTGCAAGTGGTACAATGCTAGGTAACGGTACTTCAGTTGCGGCTTCACGGATGGTTTTAATGTGAACAGCAAGTTCATCTGCCGTTGATTTACTTATTTTTTTGCTAAAAATGGGGCTAAGCACTTGTTCTGTTTTTTGGATTGCACCGTCGTTTGCGTCAAGGATGACTAGCAGTTCGTCGCTCGTGAGACCACTTTTTTTGAGCTCAGAAATAACAGTGAGTGTTTCTTTTAAATAGGTGTATTCACCATTCATTTTTTTGTTGAGGACATTAGCATGGCCCAATTCTTCAAAAATATGTCGGATAATTTCAAAACGGCTCAGATCATCGGCCGGTCGAAAATGTGCGCCTTCGTAAAAAAAGTCACCGAATTGATTAATCACTTCGGTACCAAAGCTATGAAAGGTATGAACGGCAACTTTATAAGCATCTTTACCTAGTAGTCCTATGAGGCGTTCGCGCATGGCGCTGGCACCACTTTCGGTAAACGTAAGACATAAAATCGTTTCGGGTAAGGCATCGGTAAGCCTGAGAATATTAGCAACACGAAGACTCAGCAGTTCAGTCTTCCCCGTTCCTGGCCCAGCGATAACCATGACAGGCCCCTCTACGGTATCGACTGCTTCTTTTTGGGCCGGGTTAAGACTCGCATATCTTCCAGTAAAATCCATTACTTCTAGTATACCCTCTAAAAAGCAAACTGCCCACCGCGATGCAGTGGGCAGTAGGTTCGAATGAACATTGTATATTTATTATAGCACAAATTACCTAAAAAGTCACGTGAATAAATGTTTTATGGTATACTCAGTCGTAGTTATGAGCGACAAGATGTACGACGAGTTGGCCTTAGAGCGCACCATTAAAGCACAGTTTGGTGTTGATGCTGATGTGCGTCAAACGATTGTGTCCCATTCGTCCGTTAGTCGTACCGCAGAAGCGACGCTTTTTTTAACCAGTAAGAAACAACTATATGTATACATTAACGGTCAGTCAAAATTTCTATTGAGTGACATTAAAAAGCTTGTTGCGCGCATGGGGCTTAAGGCTGAGCTTTATATTCCGCCGAAAGGCCGTCCGCATTATTTCGATGAAGTGGGCCGCAGTAAATTCCGTGAGGTCTTTCCAGGCCGTGCTAATATTAGCGAAAGTGACATTATTTTCTATCGTACGCTTGCGCCGTACAATCCGGCACTTGTGCTTATCAGTGAAGTGAAAAACGGTGAGGTCTACCAGTTTGATACCGATTCAAGCGGTCAATGGCGCGTTGCAGTCAAGTTTGCCTATCGCCGCATTCGAACAAGCTGATACTAAGGGTTGTAGGCCGTAGCGCTATTAGTCCCTGAAGTTCCAGATGCTGCGTTTGGCCCTTGGCAGTATGCATTGGCACCAAACGTGATGTTATAGCCACTGAGTGGTTGAATTGCATACCATGTACCAGAGGTTGTAGAACCAGTCGCGTAGTCTTGTGGTGCGCCGCTTGGCTTGACGTTATAATGAGCGGTCATATTGTATACAGGGTATGAGCCAGATGGACAGCCAGCACTAGCAGTACCGACGGCGTAGTAGTAGTTGCCTGACCCTGATAAGAAGACTGTTCCAGGGAACCAACCACCGGAGGTGCTACTTTTTATCGCACCTGGGCGAGAGGCTCCTACGCTTGGTGCGCCTGGCGTGTTAACACTGGTGATTGTCGATACCGACCCCGACCATGCACTTGTTGCACTCCCTACTACAGCTTGTACTCGCACGTAGTAGATAGTGCCTTGTTGAGCTCCACCGTAGGCATAACTTGTTGTTGGTGCGGTGATCGATGCTTGGCAGCCTGAGCCCCATGTCGCATTGTCGCCAGAACACTGTATCGTATAACTTGTTGCAACACTGACCGTATTCCATGATTCCGTAAACACAGTTGCCGAGTTCGTGACGACTGCAACCCCAGTTGGTACGGGCACGATTGTTGTGGCACTAACGGTTGCAGTGTAGCTGCTAACGTCATCTGGAGCAACTGCTTTAACGCGGAAGTAAAGGGTTGTGCCAGCCGTTAGGCCAGTCACTGACTTAGATGTGCCGGTTATACCACTAACTGTTGTCACGCCAGAGGCAAAGGTGCTCGACGTTGAATAATCAACACTGTAACTTGCCGCACCAGATACAGCCGACCATGTAAAGTCAAGCTGAGAGGTCGGGTAGGTTCCATTGTCAGCTGCAGCTGGAGACCCTGGCGTTGCAATGTGAGGTATCGAGAGGCTTAACGTGTTCGACCAGTTGCCTTGACTGCCTGGAGCATTGCCCGCAACACGGAAATAGTATACCGTTCCGGGTGTGAGCCCTGTAATAGTTGCTGATGTTCCGGTAGGATACGTTGTTGAAAAGAGACTCGTAAAACCAGAATCGTTATCAACCTGTAAAGTGTAGCTACTCGCATTCGATACCGCACTCCAAGTGAGGCTTGCGGATGAGAATTGGTTTGCAGTACCACTAAGGTCAGTAATATTTCCTGAGGTTGCGATATTAGTATTATGCTTACTCGCAATACTTACGATTGTCCCAGTAGATTCTTGCTT
>DIZB01000031.1 GCA_002427805.1 Candidatus Saccharibacteria bacterium UBA6039 | reverse complement strand
TGTATAAGAGACAGGCTTAATGATGCCCTTACAAAAGGCACCATTAGTGCATCGTCGTTATCATTTAGCGTCGATCCGACAACAAACTATATTCAGCTCAAAGCAAGTGATGATGGCGTGATCGAAAAAATCGATTATCATGCTGGATCATATGTTCCTGCTGGTGGTATTGTGGCAAGTGTTGATACAGTGGGATCGCTGTACGTAAGCGCCCACTTCCATTTATCGCCTCCCGACTATGCACGTATTGATAAATCAAATAAGGTGACGTTACGCCTACCCGACAACAGCATGCAAACCGCAACTATCTTCTCAGTCGCACTCGTCAGTAATGGAGATAGTGTCGACACGGTTGTAAAAGCACGCATAAAAAACGCCGATATCAGTGACTTCCGTTTCTCCGTTGGGACACCGGTTGATGCGACGCTCCAGCTAACTCAACAAAACATATTCCAGGGCTTATTTACATCCGTTCAACAGTTATTTAAGCCGCTTGGTCATTAGGGAGAATGAGTGAATCACAAAAAACTCGGCATTATCATCGGTAGCATCGTCATAATGAGTGCGGCAGTCACTGTAACTGTTGCGATCCTTGTGGCAAAACACCTCATTCAAAATCCTCTCGTTATAACAACGCCTCTCGTTGATCAATCAACGCTCAGCACGTTGTCAAAAAAGAGTGGTTCGTCTGCCTTCACTGATAGGATAGATAAGGCTATTATCCCTCCAACGAATTCGTGGATTAGCGGCATGGTGTTACAAAAGATGCCTCTTCCGGTGTATCCTATGCCGCTGAGTTTTTTGGCAAAAGATACAGGATTTGAAGTTGGACTTCCTACTATACTATCGCAGCCGACAGTTATTACTGGCGAGCATACGCCCGGTATTACAGCATCGGTCGATGGAGCTACAGGTTTTATGTTAACGCGTTTTGATAGGCTATCGGCGACACTTACCTATTCGGCTGGATCGAAGCAGCTTGGACATGTCACGCTCGCTGAAGGATCACCCTACATTTTCTATAAAGCAACTAGCCCCTCATCTCTTACAATTAACGGAATAGGTACAGCCGCAAAGGATGGATCGGCGACGTATCTGCGCTACACAAAAGCCGGACACGACTATGTTATTGTCGCAGCTAGCGGCGCTCACATTAACGTAAATGGTTCATCGGCCATCATCGATGCTCCGAATAACAGTCTTGTTACGTTTTATACGCTCCCTGGGAGTGGTGCGGATGGCCTTAGGGCATTTGCCGGTAATGAACTGAGTAATGTGGCTGTCAGCGAGGACACAAGTGCAGATGGTTCTACAGAAACAACATACAACTATGATACGACAAATTCACAACCTACCTTCTTTGTGCCTATGAGCTATAGCCACGTCGTATCGAGTAATCCTTCACCTTTCAGCTACGACAGCATCTACGGCTCAATGAAGGTGCTTCAGGGCAATTCATTTATAACATCAGTCGAGACTGCAAAACCATCGAATGAACTAGACCTGTCCCGTTTGAGTGATACCCACAAACAGCAGCTCATTGCGAGTTTGCCGGCCGATATATCTAAAACGTCAATCACTGCTACTGATAGCTATTATGCAGGTAAACAGCTTGCGCGGGCCGCGACGCTACTTGATATAGCTGAGCAACTAGGTCAAACAAAAGAGGCTACTCAATTAAAGACGGTATTAAATGATGCATTTGCTAAACGATTGAACGGTCAGTATTTTTATTATGACACAACACTTAAAGGTGTCGCTGCCGAGACTAAAGCATTTGGCTCAGAAGACTTCAATGACCACCATTTTCACTACGGCTATTTTATTTACGCAGCAAGTATCTTAGGAAAATATGATTCTGGTTTTGTTAAAAACGATCAAAAGCAAATCAATCTTTTAGTTGCGGACATTGCATCATATGCGACGTCTCCAGATTTCCCTGTTGAGCGCTACTACGATTCTTACGCTGGACATTCTTGGGCAGCTGGACTATCGCCATTTGCTGATGGCAATAATCAGGAATCGAGCTCAGAGGCTATCAATGCGTGGAACGGCGTGGCGTTGTGGGCGCAGCTAATTGGTAATACACCGCTGAAAGCTTCGGCTTCATGGATGTTATCAAGTGAGGCAGCAACAGCAAAAGCTGCTTGGCGCAGTGTCGATACTTCATCATCGTATCTGAAGAGCTTCACAAGCCCACTGACCTCACTTAATTTTGGCGGGAAACGAACATATTCAACATTTTTTAGTGATGAAGCAAACACTAAGTTAGGCATTCAACTCATCCCGATGAGCCCGATGATGCTTCAATACGCATCTGACGGGTCATCTATCAATAATGTGGTGAGTGCCTCAATACGCAGCGATAACTATAATGTCGCTTTGGGCGACTACATACTAATGTATACGGCGCTTACTCAACCTCAAAAAGCAGAACAACTCTTGTCTAAGCAGCAAGACGCCTACATTGATGATGGCAACTCTCGTACCTATATGGATGCCTGGGTCTATTCACTATCGGATACAACTAAATAGGAGATTCACCCAGAGCTATGTCAAATGTATAACGAACGAGAAGACTAGAACAATCGAGGGCGTATAATAAAGTACCATATAGCGTAGCCACCGCCAATCACCACAACGACTGCACCGACGATTAACACTATTTGTAAGGGAGTATTGTTTGTGCCTTTTTTGTTAGATTCATATACAGCTGCTGGCTTGATAGCGCTAGATGAATAAGTAGGTATGGTGGAAGAACCGGACTGAAGTGGAACGCTATTGCTCGCCGGTTCAGCCGTAATAACCACCCCTCCGCCACTTCCAGATCCCTCAGATGATGCTGGAGACGTCGCTCCGAAGTCACTATAGGTAACTGTATAATTACCAGGAAAAGCGTTAAATAATGCGTACTGAACGCCTTTTATAACACTTGTTTGAAACGATACTGGCCGTGTATCAAGATTGATACTTGTCAACGTTCCACCGGCATCACTAATTGGTATCATCGCCTGCAGTCCGTGGGCACCCTCGGCCGCACTGATTGTAAAACTTTCTTCGCCAGGCGCACTGCTTGTGAGGTCAGAAAAGTTTGAGCTTTCTCGACCGCTCAACCAATCGAGCGCCTGCTGACTACTAATAATAGGAATATTACGACTTTTTGCGACTGAATAAAGCGTTTGATCATACGTATCGTTCATATCATAATGACTTCCAAAGATACCATAGTAGCCATCTGAGCCTAACGCATTATCAAAGGCGGCTGCAATCGACGTTGCGCTAGCGGCCGTGTTATCAAAATTAGTGACACCCTGATGGACGTCGAGTAAGGCGCCGTTTGCGTCTGTTAATCTCATGTTCATTCCAGAGCCTGTTACTATTGGGCTATGTGTTCCAATCCAGCTGGCAGGATAGGCAACTGAATTAAGGTCATAGTGGATGTTATTAAGAAGATCGGCTTGAGGCATCCAATCCCAACTGTTCCATAGATAACAGTGAAAACGAACGGTTTTTTGTAGCGGCAAGTTAGGGTATTGTGTTTGCCATGTCAGAAGCTCAGAGGCATATTTGGTTGTTACCTCGCCGAGCGTCAGGAAGTTCGTACACGTATCGTTATTAGAAGGATGGTCACCTATCTCAAAGCCGTATGACTCATATTGATATGCTCTTGATGGAGTAAACGCACCTGACGGATAAAGATAATGACTAGCGCGCACACATTGCCAATCAATGATTGAACAATCAGTGACACTATCGTTTAGCCAGTTATTAATCGCCTGCTCTGTACCTGTATTGTTGTGATTGTCGTGATCGTCTCCCGCAAGGACTAACGCTGCTTTTTGAGTGTCGGGTAAGTACCAAAAACGCGGTGCTGGCATACTCTTCTTCATGCCCTCGGTAATCATATTCGCGAGGAGTCGTTGTTGTTCGTCAGCTTGTGGAATACCAATTTTTGTACTATCGAGCCAGTCAGGCTGTACGTCACCAGCTGCAGGCCCATAGAATAAGTCGTTTGATCGTATTGTGACGTCACCGTTTCTATCTTCACCCGACCAAGCTTGATTACCTTGGTGGAGACCGATAACGGACTTTGCAAGATCATACGTAAAGGCCATTGCTGTTCCTGCCCCTACTGAGTGAGTTGTTGCTGCAGGATAGACTGTCGCCGTGGTGTTGTCACTATAAAGGGTAGCAGCGACATTGGCATCACTTACACTATAGAGATCAGCCGTGCCCTTATATTGGATAGTTGTATCAACAATACCCATCCCGGCTGGTGAGGCAACATTTGTCCGTAAGTACTGATTTGTAGACGTCTGACCGACGTCATTTAAGCCTAATAAGCTAGCGAACTTTTTGTCAGGCCGCATTGTAATGAGGTTACCACCGCTACTTACCCATGCACTAAACATATCCACTTGAGATTGGCTTACGGGCATATCGGCGACTAATACGGTACTGTAGCTCGCAAGTACCGATGGAGATATCGTGGTTATATCTTTCACATCAAAGTAGTTAAATCCCTCTGTTTTTAAAATCTCTGAGTAGTAATTGCTGTATGGATTTGCAGTCGTCGTTACTACGAGGATTGGGCCTCCATTGCCTTGACTGATGTCTGTTTTAAGAGGGCTTCCAACTGTAAACGACCAGTTATAGTCTGCGGGTAGGTTTAAGCCACGTGTATCTTTTACTTGGGCGCTGACGTGTACAGCGTATTTCACACCGTAGCTAAAAGTTGATGAAGGGGTAAACGTAATAGCTTGCTTGGCAGAATCATAAGATACAGTACCACTTACTACATTATTATTGTCATCACGAACAGTCACATTTGTACCATTAACCGTCGAGTTATCAAGTGCCTGGTCAAAAGTAGCAGTCACGTTTGTCGTATGGAGCACTCCATAACTTTTATCAGTGGGCTGAGCAGTTACCACATGTAGCGGTATGGTGTCGCTTGCCTGTGTTGCAAACACTGCGTCTACGTAGTAGTAGTTAGTACTCGACTGGTTCGGGTAAGTGTTTTGGCTTGCTGAGAACACTGAGTTTCCAGTACCACTCCCAGTCGCTGTATTACGAGCATCACCGCTGGGGTATGCCTCAAAACCCTGCGAGATCATCGCTGTTGTAAACGTACCGCTGCTTAATTGGTAGTCGGCAGTCGTCATGCCATAAGAAATTATGTATAGCTGATCTTTATTAACATTGAGAGGTGTCGACAATGTTGCTTCTTGCCAACCATAATCACTCTCGTTGTTAAATGATACAGATGCAAGTAGGTTGCCGTTAGCATCCCAAATATGTCCAGTGTGCGATGTATCTGGTGTGATGATTGTCTTATAAAATCGAAGTGAAGTAATGTAGCCCTTGGTTGTAGGAATTATTTTTAGGCCAAGCTCTAGGCCTGACGGATAGCTATCGCGAGCTGAAAATGACCCTGCGCCTGGTGCTTGGCGATTCTTCATACTACATGGGCACACAAGACCAGTCGAAGATGTGGTGAATGACCATACGTTATCTACAGCAAGATGACGACCCTGGAGGTCTGTTATGCCCGAACCGTTGCTTGGGAGGGTAGCTGTGTAGGTAGTAGCAGTTTGTAACAAGTTAGTCGGGATGAACTTAATCGTGTAGGTCGTTGAATCGTAGGTGGTGGTTCCTGCAATGACATTGTTGTTACTATCTTTTAAGATTAACGAATTTGCTCCAATAGTTGCTGGATCGAGGGCGGCGTTAAAAGTCGCCGTCAAAGCATCAGTGACTGGGATATTTGTTGCGTTAGAAATTGGTGTCTGCGATGAGACAGTTGGTGGTGTTGCTGTTGGTGAACCAACATACGATACGTCGATCCAATAATTCGTGGAATTAAACGTTTTTATTGGATAGACTGATGAGCCCGTATCATCGTAGACGCCTTGACCACTACTCCCACCCGCATCCTGTGCGCTACCACTTTTGGCGGCACTCAGTGGTGAATTAAGAATATCACTCGTAAAGTAGCTTGCTGTTGCCGGATAATTACCGTCTGCCATATAAACAGAAGCTGTATAGGTAGTGTTGGCTGTGACAGCTACGGGGCTAAAATCGACTTCCTGCCAGCCGGTAGATGACTCACTCGTAAATGTCGCTTGGGCAATACGTGTCCCGTATTGGTTCCATAATGATGCGGTGTGCGTGCCAGTCATTCCGGTGATTTTATAAAAACGTATGCCTGAAATATATCCATTTTGATCTGCCTGAAACTTAAATCCAAGCTCAATTGTCCCTGGTTGTGTAAAGAGACTAGGCGCCGTTGAGGGCTGAGAACTGCTAAAAACAGTACATGGACACGGTGGAGATGCGTGCGTTGGACGGTACATAAACATAACCAACAGCACGAGCAACGATACAAGGATAATACCAACTGCAACTATTCGAGGTACACTCGAGTATGGTCTCCACTTAAATTGTGCGGAGAGAATCCCACGAGTCCTCCTTTTAACGCGCATACAGTATCAGTTTAACCCCTTATAGTGCTTACGGCAATACTCTAAAGTTATTTGATCACGTACATATAAAAGTCGATAGTATCAACACAAGCAGAATCATAGCATCCTATGCGCCCAGTTTACTGTATAATACGAGAATGACTTGGGTAATTCTTCTGGTAATTGGGCTGGTAGCTGGACTCATAAGTGGTCTCGTAGGCATCGGCGGCGGAATTATTATCGTTCCAGCATTAGTTATGTTGTTGGGTTTCAGCCAAAAAATGGCCCAAGGAACAACCTTAGCTTTATTGATACCGCCAATCGGCATCATAGCGGCGCTTCAATATTATAAACACGGCTACGTTAATATATATGCAGCTATCTTTATTATCGTTGGTTTCGTCGTGGGTAGCTTCTTTGGAGCGAAGTATTTAACGAACCTATCAGATATTACTGTTACGAGAGTATTTGCAGTGTTTTTGATAATAATTGCGCTCAAGCTACTCATATTCCCCAAGGTATAAGTGATGAGCTTAGAACTTTAGCCCTAAATATAAATACGAATTATTGCAACAATCGCGACTATGCCCCAGAAAATATTTAGAACAATAGACTGACGAACTTTCTTATATGATGCAATAGCAATAATTCCAATCGCGCCTGTAAGATTAAGGAGTTGGAATATAAGACCATTGCCTGAGATTATATTAAAACTTACTAGTGCATATGCTGCCAGTATCGCAACTGCTCCATACCATCCTACAGATTCTGCGAGTACCTGTTTCTTCGACATTTTTTTCTTCATATGTTGACTATAACAAAACAGACTATATTTCTATAGTCTATTCAATCATGAGCGTCTCGGCAGAGATACGTGGAATTGAACCACGATCTCAGGTTTGGAGACCTGCGCACTAACCCGTTGATACGGTACTAATCAGTCGTGATATTGTCCCCGTCGCGCCCAAGCTATCGTCGGTAGTCGTTGTTCTGTCACGACTTAACTCCATAGTCATTCTGTCCGTAATTGTTGTACCATTTAGGGATCACAAGAATGCGGAGTTTGCCAGTCGTATGGCTCACTGTAAGCCATAATTTAAGCTGTCTTTTTTCGGTCTGTTTATGTGATGCTCCATATGCAATCATCCATTAAGCATAAGAGTCACGCGTCTGGATAGCAACGATCTTTATAAGTCCGCAGCAATCTTAAATGTGTTTTATATGTGCGCAAAAACACATCCCATATATGTAACATAACAAGAGTATGAAAATGCCACCTCACGTAGTTCTTGGCTCGTCAAATATAAAGCAGCTAACACCGTGTAAAGTAACCTACCTCCATTGTGTTAGTGAGAGCCTGCAAATAGCGCTCATTTTTTTAGTGTGATATTAGATACACGGTAGTAATGAAAAGGACATAAATTAATGTAGTAACTTTGGCTACAGTATCAATGCTACTTAAAAGGAGATCCTTGCTAACTGTCACTATAATAATCATCCGGAACGCTAATTGAGCTGAGCCTTAGCATGTCGTGAGTGAAGTCTTATCTGCTCATTAGACCCATCGCTTTCGGGGATATTCTTCATCCAATTAGTATAGTAAAGACGACGACCTAGTTTTTTAACGGTGTGCCTAAAATGTCGCCGCATAACATAGATGTCATCATTAAGCTCGGCTTTAGTTTCTGCGGATACGTGAGCTAACGACTTTTTGTATGGCGTATGTTCCTCGTAGAGATATACCTGGGCGGGTGTTTTGTACTCGTTTTGGTGTCTGTTCTTTTTTGCTGGAGAATAGTGGATCATAATAGTTCCTTTCTTTAAGCTTTATAGAGAACAATACCTAACAGTTGAGATCTATAACCCCCCACCTATATCCGCACCGATAGTTTGTAGCTTTATAATAGCGGATTTGAACACACACGTATGTGCGTTTGGTCACACTGAGCGCTATATATAGCGTTTTATCATGCTTTCAGTAGTGATAACAGAGATAGAGATCACTTAAGAGATAATTTTAATTTATCCATATTAGCTATGGCAAATAAATGATCTACTTGGTCAACAAGTCCTTCGTTGAAAAGTTGCCCGAGGGCTCGACTGGCCGTTTCGCGGTTCATATTAATGGAATCAGCGATGTCCTGATGAGTGATCGGAGCTCTAATAACGACTTTGTTACCTTGGAGTTTACCAAATCGGTCAGCTAGTAGAATGAGTTCAGCAATTACCCTGCCGCGTGCTGATCGAAACTCGAGGATCTGTATTCTCCGTGTGTACACGGCAATCACATTGACTGTTTGGTTCAATATTTCCTGTGTGAGCCACATATTGTTACCCATCGCGATCCGCAATTTATCTTTAGATGATTTTATCACCTCGACATCGTCCATAGCTTCATAGAATAAACCGGTCACGTGCGTACCATCCAGCGACCATGGTAGTGGTATTATTTCACCCGCTTCGTGAATCTGCAGAAGGTTCGCATGTCCATCATGTGAGGTAGAATATGCCTTCACAAAGCCTTTCTTGATCATATAGACGCCACTTGGTTCATCGAACCCGCTAATGACCGTTTCGCCGTACGAGAATTTAGTGACCGGACTCTCGCTAAAATAAGAGATAATATTCCTATCTTGTCGTTCGATTGCTTCAGACATTTTACCGATAGTCATACCTCTACTATATACGCATTACATACTTTATAGCGTGCGTTTGCGCACATTGTACCGTTTATGCTAGTTTACTAACAAATTAGACTAATATTCATATCCTATTATGGATATATCGAATGTGGCGATAAGACCATAACTAATGCAGTGTCTGTCGCTACGAGTGCAGTAGAGCTGGTTTTACTGTAGCGTATGCTTCATACCGCCCGTATACATCACAGGATAGAGCTTACAGCCAGTCCTTAGTTGATGAGTTTCGAACTTTTATTTCTTCAGATGGGCAAACACCGATTCTTCGGATGTCGAGTCGAGCATTTCTAGCACACTATGCAAGAACGGATATTGGGGGAATCTCGATGTAAGCTCTGAGAGCCACTGTTGCGTCCTTCGGTGCAATTCTACTCTGTCATGTCCGTTGTAATCATCGAGGAACGAACCGGCTTCTTTGCTCCAATAATTTATAATAGCGGGAAGCATTTTATCAACAAATCGTACGAAGAGTGCTTCTTTTTCTTCTTGGTCTTCGTATCTCTTTAATAGTGATGCCGTATGCGGTGGTAGCTCTTTTAAAAGTTTTTTGGTCGATTCGCGCTCTGCTGCTTCTTTCTTTTCCCTATCTTCATTACTGATACCAAATGTCCATACATCCCCTACGTTTACTTCTGGTAAATCGTGAACTAAACTGAACTGGGCAACTAATCCTGCATCAAGCGCAGGGAAGTAACTAGCTGCCAGTTCGGTTGCTGAGAGAGCAAGATGAAAACTATGCTCTACATCCGTTTCTCTCGCCCCGTCAGGAAACCTCGGTGCTCTTGTCACTCTTGCAAACTTAATAACTAATTCACCTAGAGCAAGTAAATGATTATGTGCTTCTTCAACGTTTTCGGAGGGTTCTGACTTCATATCCTCATCATAACAAAAAGCCTCCAAAACGGAGACTTTCTGCAAAAAGCATAAGCGCGGCAGCCCATAGTGGATGAGATTAGAACTTTAGGCTCTCAAACTAGTTTCGAATATTGATAGACCATTCGCTCAGCTCCATTCGCCGAATCGCGAAGAGCGTTTGGCTTTATGAATGTCAAGTCATCACCGTCTTCACCAGGACTAAATTGCATTACGTCAGGTTTAACAAGAAAGACCAGCCGTACCTGCCATAGGTTCGCATGATCTAGAAAAGCAGGTTCATCGACTGAGATAACTTTGTAGGTAAAATCTCCGCTTAAATTAACTTCTTCTTTGAGTTCGCGAGCTATCGCATCCTTTATAGATTCCTCATGATCCATTCCACCTCCAGGAAGATCCCACCAGTCCCTACCAGTCTCTTTTACAACCAATATTTCACCGTCATCATTTTGAATTAGCGCCTTAATCGATAAGCGAAAAAGATAGTCATTTTTGCGCCCTATTGCACTTTGGTCAATATCGCCGTATGACGTTCTGTCTTGCATCTTGTAAGTATACCAAATTACTATAAAACCACTGTGTTAAGGGAGGTGAAAATGCTTAGGGCAGCCGCTAATGGACGAGCTTAGAACTATTTTATTTCTTTGATTAGACTATCCACATTAATTTGCGTTAAGGTAGTATCGAGTCTTATTTGTTTGCCTAGTCCTATAGCTGAGTATTTTTCAATTGGCTCATCTTCATCATTGCTAAGGTAATTGACATGATCATTATGCCCAATATGCCGCTCTCCAGATTTATTTCGAGCTTCGAATCTTTGCCTTCTAATTTTTTTCTGAGTAAAACAATATATTTCAAATACGTCAGCATTGTATTTATCGATGTAGCTTTGAATTATAGGTTTAGCAAACGAAAGCTCAAATGCGCTTTCAATGACGACTGAGTATCCTTTCGAAAGCAAATCATCAGTTAGGTTATATATGAATTCACTAGATGCTTTTCCAAGAATTTTTGACCATTCTCTGTCGCCTGTACCAATAGTGTCAAACAAGAATTCTTTAACAGTATCTTTTGCAATGAGAGGGAAATTCAGTTTATCAGCCAAAGGCTTAGCAATTGTTGTTTTTCCAGTTCCTGGAAGTCCATTTATAATTACGAGTTTCATATTTTAATCATAACAAAATGCCTTTGAAACAGAGACTCTTATCATTATGCTTGACAGCCATCAGTAAACGAGCTTAGAACTTTTCTCAATACATGATCACTTATGCTTGCATAAATAGCCAATTAATCGTATAGTTCATTGTTTATGACATATCCCTATACCATTGAAGTTGGTGGCATTAGCGCAGAGGAAACGAACACACCTCTCGTTGCTCCATACTACTCACCAGACGGTACTCTACAGCTTCATCCTGAAGAGGTATGTTTACAATTGCATGTGGATGATGATGACATGACAGTGAGAGAGTTCCTTAGTATTGACCGTATTGAAGGCGCACTTGCTCAAGTTGCTCATTATCTTGATCTACGTCAGCCCTCCCTACACGTAGAAAGAGTTATAGGAGTAACACATAGTAAAATGGCGCAGATAGCCGTAAAACGTTTTGAGTTTAATCTTGTAGGTGATATGCCACCTGAGCAATTTGAAGACGACGTTATCGAGACTCTCGAGGTTGATTACGACAGCACACCACACATGGTTATTATGAACGCGCCAGACTTTATAACTAGGTTTAAAACAGGTACGCCATCCCCAGATATACGCATAAGAGCTCTCCTGCGTAATGTGAGAGATGATATGACTGGTCGCGAATCTTCACTATAAACATAAGCAGCTTAGCCACTTTTGGATGAGCTTCGAACTTTTACCAACCCAAGAGAACATCGTATTGTATTATCTGAGGTTTACGGAGTATATCAGCAGGAATGCCAATGCTAGAACCGGAAATAGAGCTTGAACAATTGCCGAACGGATCTTTGTATTATCACTGAGTCCTAGTACAGATGCGGCTAATACCATCGAGCTTGCTGCACTAACAATAAGTGTCAGACCGATTGTATTGCTGCCAGCAATTACTAGACCAACTCCAGTAATACCTGCAATCGCAAGGAATAAATTATAAAAGCCCTGGTTAAATGCCAGCGATTTTGACAATTCTGCTTGTGTTTTTGAGGTACTGAACAAAGCACGTACTTTTGGTGTCGTCCAAAGTAGTGACTCCAAGACAAAGATATACACATGGATCAAGCTTGCTAGAATAGCGAAAAAGAGGCTCATTACGAACATGATATAAGTATAACATGCTGTAAAAGCCGTGAATTCGGCAGCTCTAGTGGAGGAGCTTAGAACTCTCGAAAGACTATCGTGAGAGCTCGATCGCTTTCGATACTTCGTTGTTTGCCGCATCTTCGTCAAGGCCGAGAGTATCTGACAGGTAGTGCCGAAATCCGTTAAGGGATTCTTCTGTAAGTTCTGACGTATACGGTATACTAGGGACATGCGAGCTATCCTTGTGACAATCAATCCTTCTAATGACCAACTCGTTTGTAAAAACCCAATGCTGAGACAGCTCTACGCTGGACTCGCTTTCATTGTGTGTAGTACAATACCCTTCTTTATCGGTAATGCGACTGGCTTTGGTTACAGCCTGTCTCATATCGTGCTGGGTATCGTTTTTGTTTTGGGTATTTTACTTGCTCTTACGTTCACGACAGGCACATTCGTCCTATCGAAGACTGGGGTATCATCCTACTACCTACGACGCCTCTTGGGGCGTAAAAGAAATGTGCACCAGTTTACTAGTTCCAGCGTCACGGCCGTGTCGCTAGGAAAACGGACTCGTCCCGTATTAAACCTTATGTCGCCATTCGCGCGCGACCACGACCTCACGGAAAATCTGCTCGTACTGCAGATGAGTGATAGTAGCAGTATTCGCATTGCGATCACTAATACTGCACCGCAAAAAACACCTTTTGACGCTGGGGCAAAGCAAATTGCAGACTTCCTGGGCGTACCACTACTAATACATTAAAGAGGAAACATACATGCAACCACTATTAGACACCAAGCTATTTATACGCACTAAACGAGGGCCAGGCATGACACAACACGCAAGGGCTATCTTATATTCAGATCACATTGAGATAACAGGTAAACATGGTGACCTTATTCTCAAGGCTGACTTAAATCAACTCCAAAATGTAAAAACAGAGAGACTATTGATTCAATTTACCGTCCGGGACCAGTATTTTCTTCTTGTTTTCAGTTCTGCTCGCACAGTGGCGTTCAAACTTATGGGAGCTATTGGAGTGCTATTAGGCCTACTAGCCGACCCTACGCGCAAAACAGTTCAAACTTGGGTAAGCACCATGCAACAGAACGGCGTGCACTTTCAGTAAAATAAAAAAAGACGCCAGGACCTGACGTCTCTGATGATCTATCTGTAGTACAGCGCACTAGCCGCTGTCGGAACTTTGCTCGCTCAGGTCTTATGAATGCGGTTGACCAACGATGCCGGATACTATAAGGGCTAGGAGTGGCAATGCCAGAAGGTCGATACCTGCAATGATGATACCAGTTATAGCTAGTCCCTTGTGTTCTGCCTTTGTAGTTAAGGAGACAATCCCTGTAATAAGTGCTGCGACTCCAAGCGGCCAACCAATAAAACCGACGGCAAGAACCATAGTAATGAACACTTCCGGTCCCCATGCCGCTACATTTCCTATACCAGCAGTCGCATTGTAGTTTTTTGTTGCCGCAAATTGAATCACTAAAGGTAGTACAAATCCCAATAGAGACAGGATGAACGCAACGATTGAGCGCTTTCTGGCTGATTGTCGCGGACTTTGGGGAAGATTAACACTCATATTAGAGAAAGTATATCATAATACTACTCATGCTTTAGTACAGCACACTAGTTGTTATACTGACACTCGTTATTAATTGAACTAAATACTTATCTAAGACAGTATTAGAAGCGTCCTTGAGGGCCGCATTGTACGTATACCTTGGAGTTCTATTTAATAAAGTACCTACACTCCAACAAATAAAAGATGGAACACTAAAAATAGCCCAAACACCAGGGGTGAATGAGCTATTTTCTTTGGCACAAGGCCCAAAAGTTCTATTGGCAGAGCATCTTGTACGAAGTTAGAACCAAATTTATTGTTGTTTAATAGCAAAAGTGCCCTACGTTTCATCAACGCAGAGCACTTTTGCTCGATGCGGATGAAATGTAGGGCTGCTAGAAATCCGCAATCCAGGTGAACTCGTAGGACGCTTTGAAATCGTCCTGGAGTTGCCAGCGAGTCGGTTCTAGCTCCGCATCCCGAATTTGACGTCGAATCGTTTCAATCAGTTCGGCAAACTTTTCGGGGATGACATCTCCGTTGTCGTCGACACATTCGAGTATCTCGGTGTGCGAAATGGAGTATTTGTAAGTACGGCCAAGGCCGCTGTTGTTGAGCATGTCGTATGCGCCGGCGGGATAACCCCGCTCGATGCTATCGACAATTCGGGCTGGCATGCTTGGCCTGTCCGGATAAGCCTCCTTTACTCGTTCGATGAGAGCATCGGTAGAGGTTATCTTGGGCATTGTGTTCTCCCTTTGTAAGACCTGCGTTTTCGCAAACCATCCGGATTGATGATTTGAGTATCTTGATAATAGCACATAATAATATAAAAGTCAATAGACCAAGCAAAAACGCTCTACTTACGTAAAGCGCTTATGCTTGGTAGGGCGAAGAGTTCGAGAATCAAACTTTTGGAGATGAATTAAACTTCGTAATAATCGAATTAGATTTTATCTATGAAATACTTACGGTGATCTAATGAAAAGAAAAGAAATATCGCTCCTACAGAACCACAAGAGCAATGTTTTGTACTTCTATTATACCCAAATCTGAGCGTACGGCTTACATAACAAAAAGAAAGCGGGCTGGCCTCCGCTATACAGCAGTGGCGTCCCGCGTTTCTACATACAATTATGCATCATACTAGCGTTTGAAGTCAATAGTTTGTTCTTGACGAGTGATAACGATTATGTGTTTAATTGTTCGCGCATCATCAAAGCGTCTTTCAATTTCAACAAGATACTTTTTCGTAGGAATACGTCCATCCATTCGTCGCAGGTCTACTATGATATATGGTGATTGCTGCAATGCATTACGAAGATTATTCTCAATTGTTCGTGAACTCTTTCCTTTTGGGCTTTTAATTTCCCAAAGGAGACCATCCATCTCTATATCCGGTGTCTTTTGCCCTTTTTGACGATTCGGTACGAGAAACGTGATATTCAGTCCAAGTTTTATGGCTAGAAAGTCGACTGCTATCTTTTCGTGGACATTAACAAAAGCACCAGGAGGAACGATGATAGTGCCGACGCGTTTTAATGACATTTATACTAGTATATCAAAATGTACCATACGCAGTTATTAGATAACCTTTAGTGGATGAGCTTCATCAATATGAATAGTGAAAAAGATGAAGGCTTATCCCTTTGTCAATTCAAAACTCGAATCAATAAGGTGATAGATCTCGCTAGTTGGGAAAGAACTATCGAGCACAATCGATATCCAGTGCTTCTTATTCATATGATAGGCTGGCAATACTCCGTCTTTGCTTTTTAGATCATCTATAAAATCTGGGTCACCTTTAAGATCAATGACATCAACAGAGCCGTCTCCAGGTAGTCCCAGTTTTTCTTTTGGAACATTCATAATGAGACCGTACCAGGTCTCTTCACTATGGCGCAGTACTGCGTAGTTTGGAAATTTCACCCAAGGATAATCTGGCTCAGTGCCGTATTTATCTTTCACATAAGTAAATATTTCTTCTCTTTTGGTCATTTCGCCCCCATTGATAAAATATATAATTCACTGAGTTCTATTGAGCTCTTTGACTACTATTCTCATACTTTATAGTAACAAAATAGACCACACTTCTGTAGTCTATTCAAACGTAAGCTCTATGGCAGGGCGAAAAGTACGAGAATCAAACTTTTGGGGATGAATTAAACTTTGAGTTGCATGAGTTGGATTTTATTTACGAATCAGAAGTGTAAGTTAAGTGAAGAAAGAGTAAGAAATTGCTCTTCGTTTTATGTGGCATAGTATGGTGTACGAAGTTAGAACTAAACTCAGTTCAAGATAGGTTGACTCTGAATGAACTATTTGAGCTTTAGTCTTCAGGTGAGTGTGTTGAAAATGTTTCTCTATAAACAGGAAGCCCTGCTAGTTGTTCATAATCTACGTCAATAATACCTACTTCGATAAGACCACGAAGTGCTAATCTAAAAGGTTTTCTGTCTAAATATTTCCTCTCATTAGGCAAGTCTGCGATCTGAATACCTACCCTGCGCAATAAATTACGTGCCATCATATGGCGACGCATGAGACTTTCGTCTCGTAGAAGTGTCTGTTGCGCGAGTTCTTCTTCATAAATAGAGGTATCGTCAACATTATTTGCTTCGATCTCTGCAAGTGCTCTTGGTATAGCGGCTGTCAACTGGATCTTATCTAACATATTAACCTTATTATAGATGTACTCAGGTTATCAGCAACCATAAACAATAAGCCTCCATTTCGGAGACTTTCTTGATGATGCTATGCTTGGCAGTCCCTCGTGGACGAGTTTCGAACTTTTAGTATCGTTAATTTTGGCTTGCTACATCCGGAAAGCTAGCGCAAAGTGACGTTTCTAGGTAGGTGACGCGTTCAATGAACGAACGGAGCGTTTCGGTGTATTGGTCTGTCACGAGTTCAATCGCCACAAAGTCCAGGCTGTCGATCGAGGCACCATTTACTTCGAGGAATCGGCGCATGGTCCTTCGACCCGCCTCACTTGCTGCGAATTCTCGCTGCGCCGTTGTCAGCTGTAGAAAACCGGGTAGTTCTTCACCGTTTCGTAAGGCTTCGCGAATCATTTGGAGTTTCATCATTGAAACACGGCAACTCTCGGCAAGGTCTTTGTCAGGATGCGTCTCAAGAGCATCATCGCCCACTCCGTCTAAATTTAGTGCAGAAGCTCGTGATATTAAAATGTATCGACCGATAAATCTCTGTAGCCAAGGTTCAGACTTCTTAGAATGGAAGAACCTATCTTTGTCTTTAAATTCTTCATCGCTCATATAATCTAAATAGGTTATAACGTTCTCAACTAAGTTACAAGGATAAGCTCTAAGTCAGCTCTTGGTGGACGAGCTTGGAACTTTTAAATAATCAAATGGCTCGCATCACGAAAACAACAGCGTCACCATTTAGCAATTTTAGCTCATCATCGGTAATACCTAGCTTTTTAATTGAATACAAATCATTCGTAACCTCAAGATAACTGTGTGTCTCAATAATAAATCCAAGATTTTCAAAAAACTTCCTTGCGTGATCTACATTCTCAAAACGATTACTGGCGATATCAACACCCGTAAGTTGTGATATCTTTGCAACGTGCCCCTTATTTGATGCGTCTTCACTGAGCTGGATTGATTTTAGTGAGATATCGGGGTTAATCCAGACGCCTCCATGCTGTTTTAGCAAAGCGTGAATATGGTGGGCGAGACTTTCTTTTTGCTCAAAGTTTAGATAACGCATCAAGCCTTCGTTAATAACGGCAATAGGTCTTCGGTTATTGAAGTAATTCGTCACTTGCTCAAACAATGGGTCCTTTAACACGTCTCCTGCTACGATATACAGATTATCTGGCTGAGATTGAATTACATCCGATTCTAATAGTGCTCTATATATACTTTTCTTCTGTTTGGTTATGTCGGGTAGGTCATTTTCTACATATACATCAAAATTCTTAGCTTCGTTCAGTCCTCTCGGGGATAGACCAGATGCAAGCTCTAATACTTGCTTGGTATTGCTCTTTTTAAGGAGTTTATTAACAAGTTTATATCTGGCTTCAAATTGTGGCGCTGACCTAGGACGTAACAAATCATCTGATATGTCAGGCTTTTCGAGAAGGCCAAATATATCACCACCAAGAGGAATGTCTGAAAGCGTTCGACGATATGCAACGAGCCAAGCTGTTGGCGCTACCTTATTCATATCCTAATCATAGCAAATAGTCCCCATTTCGGAGACTTTCTTCATTGCGCTTATGCTTGGCAGCCCCTAGTCGACGAGCTTCGAACTATAAAACCTCCAAAACAGCTTTTATATAAGGATCTAGATTTAGTGTGTACAGATCATCGAGGCTTATCCATGAATAATTACTATGTTCCTTGCTGAGTTTGATATCTTTCACATTTTCATTTACTAAATAAGTCAATCTGACTACATGCAGGTTCTTTTTCTCAACGAAGATATCTTGAGCTGCCAATAATTTAGGTATATTTGTTAAAGTGTATCCTATCTCTTCGGTAATCTCACGTTTCAATGCGTCAATAAGACTCTCTCTTTCATTTAGCCTTCCGCCAGGAATATCCCAAACCTCATCAAGATTCGATTGAGTGTAGCCGGACGATCGTTTAATAAATAGAAATAATCCTTCATCGTTTCGAAATATTGCTTTTACGCCAATTTGTAACATTTGATTCAACTATAACAAAAAGCCTCCAATATGGAGACTTTTCGTAATAAGCATAAGCGTGGAAGAGCATCTTATACGAAATTAGAATCAAAAATGGTAGAAACAGACAATTAAATAAGAGACACTTTCGTGCCTCTTATAAGGAAGATTTGCACCCACAGATGTAGCCTACGAACTAAATAACTGAGCTGTAACTGAACTATTGAACTTGTTTGGCCACATATATCGATCTTGTGCTCTGTATCACTTGATCTTCCGTGGTCTAATATAACGACACGACTGAAAACCGTCAATAGTCTTTTTCAAATTGTAAGTGTGCTTATTCTTGGCAGCCCCTAGTCGATGAGCTTAGAACTATACGGAAAGTGCACGAATAAAAAGATAGATAACAATGCTAATGATGATAAGCAAAGTTACGTCAATAACTGTGACTGTCCGTTTAGAGATCCCAGTCAATTCATCTTTAGCGGGAAACCACATTTGAGCTGAGTTTTCTGAGAACAAAGCAACAATAAAAATAAGGACATGTAGCGTTGCGACGGCGGTGGTTCTAAGAATATTACTCATTAGAAAACAAAAATACCACAAAACGTAGCATTTGTAAATTACTCATGGCTGAATTCCACCTCAAATC
>DIZB01000020.1:27129-37194 GCA_002427805.1 Candidatus Saccharibacteria bacterium UBA6039 | reverse complement strand
TCCTGCAACAGTCGACTGACGTCAACTTTATTGGTGGCCTTATTAACATCAAACAAACAGGCACTTCAGGTGTATCAAAAAATCTAAAGCCGGCTACTATGTATTTCTATCACGTACAGGCAATCACTCCGAACTTTACAGCTAGCAGTGCCGCCTTCTCCGACGAGCTAACCGCTCAAACACCCAATTAGCACGTTAGTCACATACCACACTAAGTCGTAACTTACAGATATGGTCGTGTTAATATAGACACATGGATTCGTCATTCTTTGTTCAAAATCGCCAAAAACTTTCTAAAGTGCTTAAAGGCGGCATCATTGTGCTTACTGCATATAACCAAATGCAGCGAGGGAATGATGCTGCTTTTCAATTTGAACAAGAAGCGAACTTTTGGTGGCTAACAGGCATTGATGCACCCGACTGGCAAGTTATTATTGACGGTACTCGTGGCAAAAGCTGGATTATCCGGCCATATGTGAGTGATATGCATCAGATTTTCGACGGTAGTTTATCTGCCGAACAGGCTTTAAAAATCAGTGGTGTTGATGCAGTTATTGACCAGGACGAAGCTGATCGTATGTTGCGAGACTTGGCATCGAAACACAGCGTTGTTTATGCGCTAGGTGATCATCCAGGCAAGGAGCACTTTGATTTTAGTACGAACCCAGCTCAACATAAACTGTATAGCTTACTTCAGAGAATTTTTGCGGATGTGCAAGATTGTCGCCGTGAGTTGTCAAAACTTCGCGCCATTAAGCAGCCTGTTGAAATTGCTGCAATAAAAAAAGCGATTAAATTAACGAACAGCGCATTTGCTGACGTAAAGACGCTTCTCCCCGACTTAAAGGCTGAATACGAAGTGGAAGCTGAGTTTACCTATGCCTTTCGTCGGGCTGGTGCGGCCGGTCACGCATATGATCCAATTGTTGCGGGTGGTAAAAATGCAGTGACGCTCCATTACAACCGAAATAGCGACAAGCTAAAGTCTGGCACGCTCGTACTCCTCGATATCGGTGCACGAGCCTATGGGTATGCTGCTGATATCACAAGGACGTACGCAGTTGGTACACCAACAGCTCGCCAAATCGAGGTACACCAGGCCGTTGAAAAAGCTCACAAAGCGATTATTCGTTTACTAAAGCCCGGGCTTGTGGTTGCTGACTACCAAGAGTCAGTTGACGAGATTATGAAGACTGCGTTAGGAAGTCTTGGCCTACTTAAAAGCCCTGAAGATTATCGAAAATATTTCCCACATGCAATTAGCCATGGGTTAGGTGTCGATGTACACGATAGTCTTGGTGGGCCTGTAACCTTTGAGGCTGGCATGGTCCTCACTGTTGAGCCGGGTATTTACATTCCCGAAGAGGGGATCGGCGTACGAATTGAAGACGATGTTCTTATTACCGAGCGTGGTGCCACTAACCTCAGCGCCGCACTCCCGACCTCTTTGTGATATACTAGTGAGAGATGAAACGACAGTTTTTTGTATTCTTGGTGCGGTGGTTATTGAACTCGATTGGGCTCTGGCTTGCCGTCCGCTTGCTTGGTACGCATGACAGCTCAGTAACTTATAGCGTTGGCGTGTGGGGATTCTTGCTCGCAGGGTTAATATTCTCAATTATCAATACAATTTTAAAGCCATTACTCGTCATTCTTTCACTTCCAGCAATTCTGGTGACACTTGGACTGTTTATGTTTGTGGTCAATGGGCTACTCGTATATATATCACTTGCAATCGCACCAGGTTTATCAATGTCGTTTTTCGACTCAATTCTGACAGGAATGTTACTGAGTCTGATAAACTATATAGTAAGCGCCGCACTAGAACTTCGTACTAGTAGTGCAGCATAGGAGAATATATGAATATTAATGCATTTCTACAATTTGTTACTATCGGCTCATCGATTTTACTTATCTTAGCTATCCTTCTACAGCAACGTGGTGCATCACTTGGTGCCGGTTTCGGTAGCTCTGGTGAGCTCTATACAACCCGCCGTGGACTCGATAAGAATTTATTCGAAGTATCAGTTGTGCTTGCCGTTGTTTTTGTTCTTTCTATTCTCGCTGGGCTTCTTTTGCCCGCAGTTAAGTAAGGATAATAAAACGCATGGATGAAGATAAACCTTCACGGTGGCAGCGATTACAAAAGCTGAGCTTTAACAAAAAACTACTATCGAAACGAATGCGTCGAGCTGAGGGCGTAACTATGCGCCACGCGCGGCGCTTTATTGTTCGTCGTTGGAGCAATGCGCGTGAAGTTCAGCGCCATATCATTATTTGGGTAACGGCCGTCGGTCTCATTATCATTGCAACGGGATTGCAATTAATGTGGAATCAACAAAACTACCGTACGACGACTGCTGCTCTTAATGGGACATACGCAGAGGCAGTACTTGGTCCCGTTGACACCCTGAATCCTCTCTATGCGGCCTCAAGTGCCGAACTTTCGGCCAGCCAACTTATATTCTCAAAACTATTTACGTATGATACGAGTGGACATCTTGCGGATGACCTCGCCTCGAGTATGTCAGTAGACGGTACGGGTAAAGTGTACACAATTAAGCTTCGTGCTGGCGTTCGATGGCAAGATGGCGTTGCTCTGAGCGCCAAGGATGTTGCCTTCACCTTTGGTCTGATTAAGAATCCAAGTGTTCGTTCGACGATTACCGGCTGGAATGATATTACCGTTACCGCACTTGATGATAGTACCGTGCAGTTTACTGTACCTGCTGTGTATGCGGCATTTCCTCAAGCGCTTGCAGGTGTTCCCATTTTACCTGAGCATATTTTATCAAAGGTAACGCCTAATACGCTTCGGGAAAATGATTTCAGCCAGGCCCCAATTGGGACTGGTCCGTTCAGTTTACAACTCATACAAGATATCGATCTTACAACGGGTCGCAAAATTATCCACCTTGCTCGAAACACTGATTACTATGGAGGATCAGCCAAGCTCGATCGATTCCAACTACATGTCTACGGTACTCGCGACGAAATTATAAAGGCGCTATCAAATGGTGAGGTGAGCGCGTCTCCTGATCTTTCTGCAACAAATGCCAGTCTGATGAATCAGTCTCGCTACGATGTGCGGACGAGTCCGATAGATAGTGGTGTCTACGCGCTCTTTAATACCACCAGTGATTTTCTGAAAGATAAATCAATTAGACAAGCCTTGCAACGCGGTACGAATATGAAAGCCATTAGGGCAAAATTACCGATTACAGCTCCGGGGCTCGACCTACCATTTATTGATGGTGAAGTAGCAGGCGATGTGCCAAAGGTCGCACCGTACGATGCCGCCACCGCTGCAAGTATTTTGGATGCGGACGGCTGGAAACTCGACGGAACAACACGTAAGAAAAACGGCATCGAGCTAAAGTTAAACGTGGTCACGACAAAGGATGCAGATTATGAAAGGGTACTGGAGGAACTTGTCACCGAGTGGCGTAAACTAGGTATCGTTGTTTCAACACTTGTTGTTGACCCGACTGACCCATCACAGCATGTCACTCAGGATATACTTCAAAAGCGTAACTATGATGTCCTTCTTTACCAACTCACAATCGGTGCAGACCCAGATGTCTATGCCTATTGGCACTCGTCACAGGCCTATCCAAATCGGTCTGGCTTTAACTTCTCAAACTATGCTAATGCGATTAGCGATGACGCACTTTCAAGTGCACGTTCACGACTCGAGCCGAGCTTACGCAATGCTAAGTACTTAGCATTTGCTCGCCAGTGGATTGCAGATGTCCCGGCTATTGGGCTCTACCAATCAACTGAGCAATATGTGAGCAGTAAGGTTGTTTTACCGTACGCATCGTCAAATGTGCTTGTGAATCCAGCCGATCGTTATGCTGATATTCTTTATTGGTCAGATAGTTCAAGAGACGTTTACAAGACTCCATAGAAAAAAGAGATCATAATGATCTCTTTTTTCTATGGTGCGCGCGAGAGGACTTGAACCTCCACGTCCCTAAGGACACTAGCACCTCAAGCTAGCCTGGCTACCAATTACAGCACGCGCGCATACATGTGTACTCGGGATAGTATAGAGGTCAAATGATAAAAAGGCAAGATGCAGCTACTATTTGCATAAAAGGAGCGGACTGCAGTCAACGGTACTTAAAAGAGGTTGCAGTGGCCTTACAATAAGACCAACGATTGAACTGTTTTGAGAGACTGATACTACTTGCATAGAATGCTTCGTTTGGGCCGCGACTAAAGCTGTAGGTGATGGACTAGTCAGGCTACCGGCCGTTTGTGTTACGGTTGATTGCTGAGGGGGTGGAGTGAACGAATTGGTTATCTGCGGTGCTTGGTAAGATGTCATCAAAGATATGTTGGGTGTATTGACGTGTGTGTACATAATTGAAGTTGTAGGTGATAAAGCAGGGAACGAAATAATATGAAACTGCAGTACCGAGAATAATGCAACCACACACAGAGAAAGAAAGGATAAGAATACTTTATCAGTACGTGAGACATCCGTCGCCCATGCTCGCATCATGATTTATTACCCTCCCATAAGGATAGTACTATTATGAACCAAAGTGCATATGATTTCAACGTTTCCATACAAAAAGCCCGTCTTACGACGGACTGTTTGTATGGTGGGCGCTGAGGGGCTCGAACCCCCGACCCCCTCGGTGTAAACGAGGTGCTCTAGCCAACTGAGCTAAGCGCCCTTACCTTTCGGATATTATACAGTAATCGGGCATGTCAAGCAACAGTGGTGAGCGTCGTCCTGCTAGAGGTTGAATGATTTTCCTTTTTCTGCTATAATTACGGATAAGGAAAACCCGCGTACTAACGAACGGGTATATTTTTATGAAAGACCCAAAATTTATTCGAAATATTGCTATTATTGCGCACGTCGACCATGGTAAGACGACGCTTGTTGATGGCCTCTTAAAGCAAAGTAACACCTTCCGTTCAAACCAGGCTGAAATGGAACAGAGCCTTATTATGGACAGTGGTGACCAAGAGCACGAACGTGGTATCACTATTACCGCGAAACAAACCTCTATTTATCACGGTGATTACAAAATTAACATTATTGATACACCAGGACACGCCGACTTCAGTGGTGAAGTTGAACGTACTCTTAACATGGCCGACGGCGTGCTTCTTATTGTTGATGCCCAAGAAGGCCCAATGCCACAGACAAAGTTTGTTCTTTCAAAAGCACTCGAGCTTGGTCTTAAGCCTGTTGTTGTGATTAACAAAATTGACAAACCATCTCGCCGAATCGACGAAGTGATTGATGAAGTTGCGGATCTTTTCTTGGAACTTGCAGTTGATGATAGCCAACTCCACTACCCAACATACTTTGCAATTGGTCGTGAAGGTAAAGCATGGACTGAACTTCCAGACAACCCATCCGAACACACTGATCTTACACCGATTTTTGATGCAATTATAAATGATATCCCAGCACCAACTGTTGAAACTGATATGCCATTTCAGATGCTCGTTACGTCACTGCAATACGACACATTCCTTGGTAAATATGCCATTGGTCGTATTACACGTGGAGATGTCAAAAAGGCTCAGCCAGTTGTTCTGATTAAACGTGATGGCACACTCGTGAATGGAAAGATCGACAAGGTATTTGGGTACCGTGGTCTTAACCGTGAAGAGATCGAAGAAGCAAGCGCTGGAGACATTGTTGCGCTGACTGGCATTTCTGAGGCTCATATTGGCGAAACCTTAGCCGATCGTGAGCACCCGGATGCACTTCCAGTGATTGACATTGAAGCTCCAACGCTTAGTATGTATATTGGTCCAAACACCAGCCCATTAAAGGGTAAGGAAGCAAAGTTTAACACAAGTCGCCAAATTGGAGATCGCTTGAAGCAAGAACTTGAGACAAATGTTTCTCTTCGTGTTCGTGATGAGGGTATTGGATTTGTCGTATCAGGCCGTGGAGAACTACACCTTTCAGTGCTTATTGAAACGCTTCGTCGTGAAGACTTCGAGTTTGAAGTTGGTCGCCCACAAGCTGTCACAATCGAAGAAGATGGTGAGACAAAAGAGCCAGTTGAAGAACTACTCATTGAAGTTGCACCAGAATTCCTAGGTGCTGTCAGCCAAGAGCTTGGAACTCGTCGTGCTGCACCAATTCGTCAAGAGCAAACGAGCAGCGGAACAACTCGTTCAACCTACATTATTCCTACTCGTGCCATGATTGGTCTTCGTAACTTACTTTTGACCGCAACAAAGGGTACTGTTATTATGAACAGTCTGCCTCATGGTTACCAACCACTCGGTGCCAAACTACAGCAAACTCGTAACGGTGCGCTTGTCGCAACTGAAGCGGGAAGCACAACTGCGTATGCGCTAGATGCTGCCGCAGCTCGTGGTGAACTCTTTGTTGGCCCAGGAACAACTGTTTATCAAGGTATGGTTGTTGGTATGTATAACCGCCAAGGTGATCTTGATCTTAACGTCTGTCGTGGTAAGCAACTTACAAACATGCGAACCAGCTCAAGCGATGGTGCGATTCAGCTCACTCCATACACAGAGCTGAGCCTCGAGCAGTCTATTGATTTCATCGAAAACGATGAGCTCCTTGAAGTAACACCAAAATCTCTTCGTCTTCGTAAACGATTCCTCGATCCAAACCAACGCAAACGTGCTGCTAAAAATTAAGTAGATCAACGGGTGACAGTCGGCGGGGCAGCACCCAAAAATTGTTTATGTACTCATAAAAATTTTTAGGGGCGGACCGACTGGCAGGACCCGTGCATGAAATTGCCGAGCTCCGTTACCCGTAGTCACAGATGTCTTAAACTCATTTTGCAATTGTATGTGCCTACAAGGCACCCTATACTAAGAGTAAGCATGATACAAAAATTGATCAACAAAGACAAAATAAAGTCATCGCTCGTAACAACAGCGGGTTTTTTAATACGTGCCAAAAAAAGTCCCGATGAAGTACTTGGCGACTTATTTGCTGACGTCCAAAAACAACGTATTTATACTGACGGTAAGACATTTGCAGATCTTGTTCCAAACCGTCGCCTAAAATCAATTCGACAAGAATATCTTATGCTGAGGGCCGATCCATCTTTTGATCTGCGTGAATTTGTCACACGTCATTTTTATGAATTAAAAACTGACAAGCAGCGACCTGTTTTTGAAGCCAACCCAAATAGTAAAGTAACCGAACATATTCATGAACTATGGCATCACCTCGAGCGTCGTAATCGTCGCGATAAAGGTTCACTCATCGCTCTTCCGTACGCGTATGTTGTGCCCGGTGGACGGTTTAACGAACAGTTCTACTGGGATAGCTACTTTATTATGCTCGGACTTGCCAGTGAAGAACGCTGGGACATGGTGGAAGGCATGGTGAAGAACTTTGCCTATATGATGCGAAAGTTCGGCTTTATTCCTACGGCAAATAGAACCTATTTTTTAAGTCGTTCACAACCTCCGTTCTTTTCGCACATGGTTCGGTTACTTGCACGACATAAAGGAAAGTCTGTTTTGATCGAATACCTCCCATACCTTTTACAAGAATATCGTTTCTGGATGAGGGGGCGGACAAAGCTCGCAAAACAAGAGCATCGTGCGTATGCTCGACTCGTACAAATGAAGAATGGTACCTTCTTAAATCGCTACTACGATAATAAGATGACGCCACGTCCAGAGTCGCTGCATGAGGATACTGAAACAGCAGGCGAAAGTGTCGAGCGAGATGCTGAGCGACTCTATCTCCATTTACGCGCTGGTGCAGAGTCTGGTTGGGACTTTAGCTCACGTTGGTTTTCAGACCCTAAGGATATTCGAACAATTCACACTGCTGATATCATACCAGTTGATCTCAATAGTTTACTGTATCAACTTGAAGTGACAATTGCCGATAGTTATCAACTACTGAAACAACCACTTTTGGTGCGTCGATTCCAAAAGCTTGCCGAAAAACGTGCTGCTTCTATAAACACGTACGGTTGGGATGAGTCAAAAGGCTTTTATACGGATTACAATTTTCATCACGGCCAGTCTATGGGGCAGTTAACACTTGCTGGCGTATTTCCGCTTTTTGCTCATATTGCATCAAGCAAGCAAGCAGCAAGTGTTGCTCGGATTATCGAAAAAGAATTTTTAAAACCGGGCGGTCTCTCGACAACACTCGTGGATAATTCTGAGCAGTGGGATGCACCAAACGGCTGGGCGCCGCTGCACTATATTACGATTCAAGGCTTACGTGCTTACGGGTACCACTCTCTTGCAAATGAAATAAAAAAGCGCTGGATAGCTACAAACATGAAAGTATACCAAACGGAGCATAAGTTAGTTGAGAAATATAACGTTATGGGTGGTCGTGGCCTTGGCGGCGGCGGCGAGTATACGTTACAGGACGGATTTGGTTGGACGAATGGCGTACTAGAAACACTACTGGCCGAGTCGGATTAACGCAATTTTTGATTGAATCTACCTGATATCCGCTTTACACTTTTTATAAATATTGATTTCTTTGGCTGCTTGCCTCGTGGCACAATACTAGCAAGGACTTTTTCATAAGCTGAAACCATTCGGTTGACAGTAAAGTGATGTTCAACGTGCGTGCGGCAATCCTTTCGACTGATCATCTGAATTTTATCAACCGCTTCAATCATTTTGGCGGTATTATCAACAATGAAGCCCGTTTTACCATCCTTGACTATTTCAGCTGCAGCACCCCTATTAAAAGCGATGACTGGTGTGCCACATGACATTGCCTCAGCCATCGTGAGACCAAACGGCTCTTCCCATTGGATCGGCATAAGAAGCGCTTGCGCCTTTTGGTAATACTTTGACAACTGCTCTTTATCGATTGGTCCAATATAGAGAATTTTGTCACTAAGATAAGGTTTTATATGTGTATCAAAGTAAGAATATGATGTAGGAGGTAGTTGGCCGATGATAATCAGTTGCTTATTGGTCCTAATTGCAACTTGAATCGCTTCTCGGACACCCTTCTCCGGTACAATTCTACCGACGAATAGTAAATAGTCTTCCGCCTCTTCGTTGTACGAAAATAATTCTATGTCGACTCCGTTATACACAGTGTCTAGGTAGGGTAGATCCGGTGCATCACGTCGTTGGCTATTTGAGATTGATATAAAATGTTGGTTCTTCGACGGGTACATGTCAAACACAAGACGCCGCTTTTCATCAAGATAATCGTGCAAAATATATACAGCAGGCACTTCTGGAAAGAGACTGGCGTAGGCAATTGATGATTCTGGATGGTTAAAGATGACGACATCAAACTCGCCATCGGCAGCACGCTCAAACATAGCCTTAACCATACGTTGGTCATACAAACTTGGTAGGTAATCCTCAAAAAGATCTGTCGTAGACACAAACTCATTTAAGCCTCGGAATGTCGTGACAGCTGGTTGTAGGCGCAAGGTCTCGACGGTACACTGTAGCTGTGATCCTTCCGGAGCAAAAAAAGTCACGTCATGGCCTTTATTAAAAAGGCCTTCAGCTACGGCAACCGCAACACTAAGAGGCGAGTACACAATATCATTTGGTGCCGGCGCGGGCATAAATCCACGAACCATCATAGCTATCTTCATATATCGGTGTAATCCTTTGTCTCTAACACTATAGCATAGAGCTGCTCAAGGCGTGTAACGTGGGCCTATAGCAGTTATGTTTAATGGTATGATAACACTATGAAACGTTGGTCACATGTAAATGCCATATATCAAATTTATCCACGCAGCTTTATGGATATGAATGATGATGGTATAGGGGATATAGCTGGCATTATTAATAGACTTGAGTATCTTAAGGGGCATGACGACTCGCTTGGTGTTGATGCATTATGGTTGACGCCGTTTTATGTATCACCCATGGCCGACTTCGGCTACGATATAAGCGATTATAGGTCGGTTGATCCACTTTTTGGCACGCTTGATGACTTTGACCTTCTCGTAAAAGAAGCACATGCTCGAGATATAAAAATCATGATAGATTTTGTGCCAAATCATACTTCCGACGAACACGACTGGTTCAAGCAATCTCGAAGTGACCTGATGAATGAATACAGACACTGGTATACGT
>DIZB01000020.1:0-26968 GCA_002427805.1 Candidatus Saccharibacteria bacterium UBA6039 | reverse complement strand
GAATACAGACACTGGTATACGTGGCGTGACCCTGCGCCGGATGGTGGACCACCGAACAATTGGCTCAGTGTTTTCGGCGGGTCGGCATGGGAATTTGATGTGACAACAGGTCAGTATTATTTACATAGCTTTTTGACGAAGCAACCGGATCTCAACTGGTCGAACCCAAGCGTTCGTAGGGCGATGACTGGCATATTGACGTTTTGGTTAGAACGAGGTGTTGACGGCTTTCGCGTTGATGCTATTCGTTGGCTATCCAAAGACTCGGCGTTTCGGGACAATCCGTTAAATCCCCATTTTGATGGTAGTGGACTGAGCGACAACTATAATTCTCAACTACAAGTAAATAGTCAGTACGGACCCGAATTATTTCAATATTTGCGGGAAATATCAAGCGCTGTCGAAAACTATCCAGACACTATTGTCGTATTTGAAGACTATCCAGACATTGGCAGTAACCACATTCCTCAATATATGAATTTATATAAAAATGTTAATCCTGAAGTCGCCGCACCACTTAACTACGACGGTGTACGAGCTAGTTATGATGCGGGACAATTAAAAGATTTTGTGACAAGTTTTCAGATTGCGCTCTTAGCAAATTACCGCCCATTTTATGCATTTGGTAATCATGATAAACCTCGTTTAGCAAGTCGCGTTGGTCGTGATCATGCTCGTTTGATTGCTGTTTTGCAGCTTACGCTACCGGGCCTTCCGATCGTATATTATGGGGATGAATTAGGTATGGAGGATGGCTTTATTGAGCCCTCACAGATACAAGATCCTTTCGAAAAACGGCAACCAGGTATAGGCCTTGGTAGGGACCCACAGCGAACACCGATGCAGTGGTCGTCTGAGCGTAATGCTGGCTTTACTCAGGCTGAGCCATGGCTGCCTATAGCGAGCGACAGTGCGAGCTGTAACGTCATAGCGGAGACATCTGACGTGGGGTCATTCCTCAGTCTTTATCGGCATTTATTGCATCTCAGAAGTGTATCGTCACTACTAAGGGACGGGTCGTTTACGGTTTTAAATGCCTCGAATGACCACGTATTTATGTATGCACGTGAATATGGAAACGAACGAATGGTTATTATTTTAAATGTTTCTGATCAGTCGTGCTCAGTTGAGCTACAGGGTGTGAGTTTGATATATCTTTCGAGTTCTCCTGATCGTCGCATTGGTCGTCTCGATGGACCATTGATTGATCTTGCTGCAAATGAAGCGTTGATCGTACGTTAAAATATTTTTTCGTTTTTAAGCTCGTCTGGCAAAAAGCCCTTGCTTGGTTTGAAATCGGCCTGCCATTTGTAATCTTTGCCATAGCCTATATCTTTCATGAGCTTTGTGGGCGCGTTTCGTAAATGCAAAGGCACAGCTGAGTCGGGGTATTGTTTAGCAAGACGCTGCGCGTTATTCATAGCGTTCGTTGTCTGTCGTGATTTCTCACTTTTGGCCAGGGCAGTTGCGACGTGGAATAGTATATATGATGATTCTGGCATGCCAATTCGCTCAACTGCCTGAAAAGCATTTAGCGCTAGGCCGAGCGCGCCGTTACCTGCAAGCCCGATGTCTTCACTTGCAAAAATAACCATACGACGAGCAATAAACTTTGGATCTTCACCGGCATCAATCATGCGTGCGAGGTAGTAAAGTGTACCATCAACATTACTACCGCGCATACTTTTAATAAATGCCGATATGACGTTGTAGTGCATGTCACCTTTTTTGTCGTAACCTGGCACACGCTTTTGGGCTGCAACCTTTACAACCTCTGGAGTCACTTTCTCGTTCATGCTAAGAGCAAGTTCCAGGTTACCGAGAGCGACTCTAGCGTCACCGCCTGATAGTTCAGCAAGGTAATCAAGTGCAGCTGGTGTTACTTTACGTGAGGCTTTTTCGATTGATAACGCGTGCTTTAAGATTGTAATGATTTCGTCTTTACTTAATGGTTCAAGCACAAGCACGCGGCTACGAGATAGTAGCGGATTGATAATTTCAAAACTTGGATTTTCAGTCGTTGCTCCAATAAGTGTAATGAGACCTGACTCAACGTGAGGTAAAAAAGCGTCCTGCTGGGCTTTATTAAATCGATGAATTTCGTCCACAAACAAGATAGTGCGAAGCTGTAAGTTCCAGTTTTGCTTGGCGTGCTCAACAACTTTTTCAACGTCTTTTTTGCCACTCGTGACAGCAGACAGTTCAATAAACTCAGCACTCACTTCTTTGGCTATGATTCGTGCAAGCGTCGTTTTACCGCTTCCTGGCGGCCCCCAAAGGATTAGACTAACAGGTTCTTTGTTCTTTACTATTTGTTTTAAAATTTCACCGTCGCCAAGAAGGTGTGTTTGACCAATCACTTCATCGAGTGTTGTTGGTCTCATCCTCTCCGCAAGTGGAATTCGTTGCATCCTTCTATTATAGCGCGTCGATAGGTGTATCAAGCACGGGGTACTGTTTCCATTCGTTCCAGTTGAAGTGCCACCATTCATGTGGATTAACCCTAAAGCCGTTTAGTTTCATTATTTTTATGAGCAAATCTCTATTGTTTATGGCATCAACGCTTGCGCCCTGAAAGTCTGCATAGGCATTTATTTCAAACTCATCAAAGTCACTTGGCATTTCAAGAAGTTTGTTTGTAGCGAGGTCGTATATTGTTACATCAACCGCGCAGCCTCTATTATGAATGCTGCCGTGCGCTGGGTTGGCGACATATATTTTCTTATCTTCAGGCGTTACTTCCCACATTTTTTTTGTGACGGCATGTGGCCGGTAGGCATCCCAAACAACGAGACTTTTATGAGTTTTTATGAGTTCTTTTTGAACATTTGCAAGTGCGGCTGCTGGATCAGTTTCGAGATACGCTTTAGCGACAGGATACAGCTGTATGCCCGTAAAGTTGTGTGTCGAAGCGTAGAGAATATCAAGCTTTATCGAAGGTATGTATGTTTGCAGGTCAACGAGTGAGCTCATAGATTAATTGTACTCGTTAATTACCTCAATAGGCACATGAATCTGATTTCTTAACTACTGCGTTGTCCAGTATAATAAACCTAGTATGAAGATTATGGTTGATGGCCAACTTGTTGAGTATAAAGACGAAGGGAATGGGCCTGTTATCGTGCTCCTTCACGGATGGGGAGCAAACCTTGGCTCATTTAATGACCTCGCTAAAGAGTTGTCGGGATCTAACCGTGTGATACGGCTCGATTTCCCAGGCTTTGGTGGCAGTGCCAAGCCTGATGATAGCTGGGGCGTCGGTGAGTACGCTACGTTTGTGAGTGCTTTCCTTAAAAAGCTACAGATCAATTCGGTCTATACACTCATCGGCCATTCTTTTGGTGGACGCGTCATTATAAAAGGCATTGCAACTGGCGTATTGTCGGCTGAAAAAATAGTTCTCCTTGATACAGCAGGCGTGAAGCCATCAGCAAGTGCAAAAAAAGCATTCCTTAAAACAATTGCGAAAGTTGGTAAAGGCGTAACAGGTGCACCGGGGCTCCGTAAACTTCGGCCATTATTACGTGCAAAACTGTATAAAGCAGCCGGCTCGACCGATTATCTTGATGCACAAGCGATGCAAAAAATATTTCTCAATACAATTAACGAAGACCTTTTGTCCTATGTCGCACGTATCGCGCAACCGACCTTGCTAGTATGGGGTGAAGTAGATACCGAAACGCCAGTTGCAGATGCCTACAAGATCCTCAATGAACTACCTGACGGTAAACTAACAGTTGTTCCAAACGCTGGGCATTTCGTCTACCTCGATGAGCCTACAATAGTGACAAATGAGCTAAAGGAATTCTTATCATGAAATATTTCACACGTTATTTATCGGTATATCCAACAGCCTTACTCTACATGCTGCAAGATACTGAGTATCGACTTGACCGCTATGCCAAGTGGTTCCTCCGCACGAATGATTTTACGAAAGTAATGAAACGACGCAGTCTTGAGGTGACACCAAAGATTAAACTTCTTCGGATGGTACTGTGGGGACTATGGGCACTGATTATTCTTGCCGTAGCCGTACTCGTCATTATTGGCTATACCTCGCAGAGCTTTATGCTCGGGCTGATCGCAATCTTACTTGTTGTACTGCTGCCGTATATACTTGCCTTTGGTATTATCGTGCCACTACTTGTTGGGGCATTTGTGATTCAAAAACCACGCGAGCGGGCCATGATCGAAAGAGCGCGAGCAATCTTCAAAGACAGCAAGGCAACACGCATCGCGATCGCTGGAAGCTTTGGTAAAACCACAATGAAAGAAATCCTAAGGACTGTCCTTGCTGAGGGAAAAATAGTTGCGGCCACACCGGGCAATATGAACACGGCTATTGGCATTAGTCGGTTTGCGAGCAGGTTGATTGGTGACGAGGAAGTTCTTATTATCGAGCTCGGCGAAGAACATGTCGGTGATGTCAAACTGCTGTCTGAATTATCTCGACCGACCATGGGCGTTATTACAGGCATCAACGAAGCGCATCTTATTAGCTTTAAAACGCTCGATAAAACCGTGTCGACTGTATTTGAACTCGTCGACTATGTTGGCAAAAAGGCGATCGTATATAAAAACGGAGAGAGCCAACTGGTACGAGATAACGTTACGTCTGAGGATGCGTACGTTTTTACTCAAAAAGGCGTTAATGGCTGGAAAGTCACGAAGTCGCACACGTCACTCGATGGTACGCACTTCACTGCAACAAAAGGTTCAACGACCATTAATGCACACACACATCTTCTCGGGCTTCACACAATTGGCATGACTGTTACGGCAATCGCCATCGCACATGACCTGGGATTGAGCGCCAAGCAAATCGAAGCCGGCCTTCAAAATGTTGAACCATTTGAGCATCGTATGCAACCACGTAAGCTTCATGGTGCCTGGATCATTGATGATACCTACAATGGCAATAGCCAGGGTGTGCAGGCTGGTCTCGAGCTTCTTGCGTCGCTTTCTGCAAAACGCAGAATTTACGTGACACCTGGGCTTGTCGAACAAGGCTCAAGCACCCAGGACGTTCACGAACTTATTGGACAGCAAGCAGCCGAAAGCGCAGATATTGTCGTTTTAATGCAAAACTCTGTTACGGATTATATTGTGCAAGGTCTGAGCGATAGCGATTTCAAAGGTGAGATAATGATTATTGATAATCCACTCGAGTTCTACACCAATCTCGATCAATTCGTGGCTGCTGGTGACGTTGTGCTCATGCAAAACGATTGGACCGATAACTATAAGTAACTGGTATAATACAGGTATATGAAAAAAACAGTAGCAGTATTTTTTGGTGGCCGATCACCTGAACATGATATCTCAATCATTACGGCGCTTAGCTCTGTTATTAAGCCTCTGCTTCTGACGAAGAAATACGATATTGTGCCTGTATATATTACAAAAACTGGTAAGTGGGTGAGTGATGCGAAGTTGCTTGATATCAAAACATATCAAGGCCATATGATCGACGATCTTACTAAAAAATCTAAGCCACTGGCTGTTAACTTTGACGGTGGTTTTAGTATTGGCAAAAAACGTATCGACATTGCCTTTCCTGCAATGCATGGTGCGTACGGCGAAGATGGTAGCCTTATGGGACTACTACGTATGGCGGGCATTCCGTTTGTCGGTAGTGACATGGACGCAAGCGTGATTGCAATGGATAAAGTGCTTACTAAGCAAGTTGCGAGTGCAAATGCTATCCCAACGTCAAAATATGTTTTCTTTGCTCGAACTGATATTACTGAAAACGTACGGGCAGTCGTAGCTAAAGTCGAAAAGTCTCTGACGTATCCGCTCTTCGTTAAGCCTGCTCACTTAGGTTCAAGTATTGGTATTTCAAAAGTAAAAAATACACTTGAGCTTACCAATGCGCTTGAAGTTGCAGCCTACTACGACGAGAAGATTATCGTTGAGGAGGCTGTGCCAAACTTAATCGAAGTAACGGTGCCGATTATTGGTAATAGCATTCTTACGCCAGCACTTGTTGAGCAACCACTGACGATTGGCGATAACTTATTTGATTTTGATAAAAAGTATTTAAGCGGTGGTGGCAAAAAAGGTGGCGCCAAACAATCTGGCTCTCAAGGTTACAGTGAGTTACCTGCAAAAATCCCATCCCAGCTATATGAAAAGTCACTCTCTGTCGCCGAGTCTGTTTATAAGGTAATCGGCGCAACTGGCATCGCTCGTATTGATCTCTTGATTGATGAGAAAAAGGGCGAAGTTTATTTTAATGAAGTAAATCCACTGCCGGGTAGTTTGTACGCGCATAACTGGCGCGCATCAGGCATTTCTGGCATCGAGCTTGTTGAGAAACTGATAGGTTACGCCGAAGAACGATTTGAAGAGAAAAACAAACTGACCAGTACGTTTGACTCGAGCTTCCTCCAGCAATTTTAGGCAAACTGCGCTATAGTGGAGATAGCCAGGAGGTTATATGTCACCATTTATTATCACCGTTATTGTTCTTGTTATCATTTTTATTCTCAGTGGTTTACGTGTTGTTAACCAATACGAGCGCGGACTCGTATTAACGCTTGGTCGTTTTAGTGGCATTCGTGAAGCGGGCCTTCAAATCGTAGTACCGATTTTCCAGCGCATGATTAAAGTTGATGTACGTACCAATACAATCGACATTCCAAAGCAAGAAGTGATTACCAAAGATAACGTGACGGTCGATGTTGATGCGGTTGTATACTTTCGTGTTGTTGATGCAAAAAAGGCAGTCCTCGAAACAACGAACTATATCTATGCGACAAGTCAGTTCGCTCAGGCGGCACTTCGCGATGTGACTGGTAACATTGAACTTGATTCACTACTTGGCAAGCGCGACGAAGTAAGTGATCAGATTAAAGCTATTGTCGATATCCAAACTGAAAAGTGGGGAATTGATGTTGAGAACGTGAAACTGCAGAACATTGAACTTCCTCAAGACATGAAACGTGCCATGGCCAAGCAAGCTGAGGCTGAACGTGAGCGACGTGCAGTCATTATTACGGCAGAGGGTGAGAAATCAGCTGCACAATCAGTTGCAGACGCTGCAGCAATGCTGAGCAAGTCTCCAGGTGGTATTAGTATCCGTACACTCCAAACGCTTGAGAAGATTGCAGTTGAGCCAAGCCAAAAAACAGTTTTTGTTATTCCGGCTGATCTTGTTGATAGCGTTAAGACAATTCTTGGTAATCACAAGTAACTCATAGCTTGATAAATAGGGGTGAGTCCCCTACAATAGTTTGAGCGTGGCTCTTTAGCTCAGTTGGTAGAGCAGAGGCTTGAAGAGCCTTGTGTCCCCAGTTCAAGTCTGGGAGGAGCCACCAAAGAAAAAGACGAACATTCGTGTTGGTCTTTTTCTTTTGCGACTTGATAAAAGGCCGTCACCTCAGTATAATCGTATAGCAACCATACACCATGCGGGTGTAGCTCAGCTGTTAGAGCGCATCCTTGCCAAGGATGAGGTCCAGGGTTAGAGTCCCTGTACCCGCACCAGTCATTATTTAGTCCTATCCCCAGATCAAAACGATCTGGGGATTTTTGTTTCCCAATGTGAGCTTATTAACAATCTGGGAATCAATCGGGGTTCTTTCAAATCTGGTGTCATTCATGGCGTTTGTACTAGGTTTGAGGGAATCCCAAGGTTGATTACTCTACTCCGTGCAGGTGATGCCCACCCTTACCTGTGCGGAAATGAGTAATCAATCACATTAAGCGTAGTAGTGCTGGTAATAGATAGCGGCTGTTTCTGCAGAGATAGTTATCCCGAGACAATCGGTGGACGTTAGCTGAACTCCAAGATGTAATTCCAAGACAGACTTCTCGAAAGTCGTTGGTTAGATGCGGTGGCGACAAGCTATTACTAGCACCATACGCTTAATAAAAATCAATCAAAAACAAATAAAGGAAACAAAACAATGAAGAAAATGTTTAGTGCATTAGGGTATTTATCACTAGGTGTTGTTAGTTACTTCGTATTAGTTGGGCTACTGATTTAGTGGGATTAGTAAACGGTGTGGGTGAGTATGCGAGGCTCACTCACACTTTAGGGTTAATAGGAGGGTTTCGTGAACGTAGTATACGGTAATATAAACAGGCTTTTAGGAACAACCATTGGAGTTGTTAAGTCGGGTATTAGCAAGGCTAAGTCATATAGACAAAGTGAGGTAAGGACTTTAGCAGTTCCACCCTACGATGATTGTCGGACTGAGTATCAGGTCTATATAGAAAAAGATAATGATCCTAATAACGGTAAGTATCCTGAGGCATTCCCTCAATTGGTTTACTCTACACGTAAGGATGCAAGAGAGCTTAAGCGAGCACTAAAGACATGTAGCCGATCATTTAAGTGTCACATCATTAAAAGAGAATATGACTGTGGCTTTATTGCTTCAGAAGTAGAGGTATTTTAATGCAGTCTTCTATATTCGACCAGGCGGAGCAAAAGAAGACTTTGGGTGTTGAGCTTGTATTTAGGCACGCTAACAGTGAGTGGAAACAAGCAGCAGCCGATAAGTTACTTGAGATCATAGAACTTAAGCAGACGTTTACCAGTGATGACATTCTTATCCCTCTTGAGAGAGCGGGTATGGTTACTGGAGATAATAGGGCTATTGCAGCCGTATTACTTTCAGCCGCTAGGTTAAAGCTTATACGAGCAAGCGATAGGTTCGTTAACTGCAGGCGTAAGAGTCGTCATAATGCACCTATCCGAGTATGGGAATCCCTTCGTTATAAAGGGGCTTCAGATGGGGTTTGATGAGATAGGAACCATTGAACATGTTGTAGAGATGGTTCTATTTGAAATGAAGTCGGTAGACGTCCATCAGCTTATAGATCAGTTAGAGGCTCAACTTGAGGATGAAGAAGAAACATTCTCTATGCAGTATGACCTTGGAGCTTGGTTTATAGGAGCAGTAAAAGAAAACGATATAAACATACTAAGTCTGTTGCATGAACTTGCAGATACTAAAGCAGACGAAGAGCGAGAGGAGATGGCCGAAGATGAACTCGTCAAAGATGCAAAACGACTCTGGAACCGTAAGGGGTTCTAATGGCGGGATAGCTGGTAAGGGTATTCGTGGGGATCTTATTGTAGATCTTATGCTTGACCAGTTCCAGGTGAAGATACTAGATGATGCTATCATTAACGATCTTATTGGTAGTGAAGTAACGAAGGCTGAGTTATCTGATTGGTTCCCTGACTTATGGACAGACCGTATGCGTACTGACTTTGTACACACATACAACTCTATAGTACGCCGTATTAGAAAGGCGTATAAGGGCTGATATGAGTTACTACGAAGAATACGCAAAGAGTAAGGGGATCGTTATACCTTATGGGGCGATGGTAACAAGAAGAGCCTTAGCGAGTAGTAATACATCTAAGTAGCCAGGTTACCTAAATAAGAGCAGTATTAATGAGCTGAGTGGTCAACGTAAGTGTTCAAAGTGTAAGAGTTGGAAAGATAAAAGTTCCTTTGGTGAAGACGAAGGACGAGCCGACGGTATTGATAGGACATGTATTGATTGTCGGTTAATAGAAAGTGAGATACAAGATGGTTTATAGACAGCAAGCTGAGGTCGATGTTATGAAGTCAGCCAAGTGTCCAGAGTGTGATTCACCTAGATTAATCTATACTTCTGGAACGCTTACATGTACTAATTGTGGCCACATTATTGGTAAGCGTTTCAATAAGTTTGGAGCAAAGAAGACTGAGTTTAAAGGCAAGCTGTACGACTCTAAGTATGAAGCGTCAGTAGCGACTGATCTTGAGATGCGTAAAAGAGCCGGTGACATTCTCGATTACGAGACACAGTATATGGTTCACTGTACGGCCTATACGGAAGATGGTGACGAAGCCTTCACGGTTAAACATAAGGTGGACTTCAGAGCACACCTTAACGATGGATCGTTTGAGCTCATAGAGGCTAAAGGAGTAGAGACAGCTGATTATAAGTTTAGGCGTAAGATGCTTGAGACTTTATGGTTGCCTATGCACCCAGATCACACGTACACAGTTATTAAACAAAATAGTTGGAGAAGATGATGACAAAGAATATTAAGGAGCAAGAGTTTACTATCACGCCAGACGACTTAATGAAGGCTATTGAAATGTACTTACGAGTCACTTATAAGGATACGTTCCCTAAAGGTGAATCTCGGGCGGACATGACCTTTCAAGATGATGGGAATATTAAGATCGTTGTTACAAGTGAAATCATTCCCGGGCTAGTCGTATGACAGAAGACGAGTTCAGAAAAGAAGTAAAGAAGTTTCGTATATCTGTAACGAAGCTTGGTGACGAGTTATTACTTGCCTATATAAACGTTATTACAGATGAAATGGATATTAGGGAATTGATGCGGCAAATAAAGCACGACGCAATGTTAGATAGGACCATACAACCATTAAGGAGGTTACCATGAGTACTCACAAGATCATATTAATATTTATTAGCATACTAGCAATCATTCTTATTGCGGTAGATCTATTATTTTTATCCGTAATGCTTAACGGACCGGAGCGACACAACACTATCGGAGGGCTAGTTACTACTTTTAACGTCGAGAAGTCTGCATACCCTTTACAGGTGACTGTTGGTGGAGATGCTTTGCAGGGAGGTCTTTAAGTCATGAGTTATGTAGTTTTATACGACGGTAAACTTAGACGAGTTGAACCTGTACCAAAGAATGAACACTATATCACCCCCGCAGCTCAAGAAGTAACGTCAACTATTTTGCGTATGGCACAATTCACCGACGAACAAGCAGCCATAGACTTTGCTAAAAAGAACGATGGAGTGATTCTTATACCAGCAGAGATTAAGAGTGAAGTAGTAAGTAAGGAGAAGTAAGATGAAATACAAAATTACAATTGATGCAATAGGCGAGACAGAGAAATATAGTCGCAATACTCTTTATGAGCAAACTACAGATACAATCGATTTACCTGCTATCGTAGCGATTGTTAATCATATTCCGTATACAGCCCCCGCAGCTCAAGCAGGTATGACGCTGAATGAGTCTCTAGCTCACGCCAATTCTCAGGGAGCAAAGAAAGCAGTAATAGAACACAGGCGAAGGATGGGTTTATGACCAAAGCATACACACACGATAAAGATGAAATGTGGCCTGAACAGAAAGTAGGTATCTTGAGCGTAGCAGAACACATAAAATCTCTTTACGCCCTCGATACTCACGGCAAAGGCGTATCTCACGAAGCTTATCAGACGCTCCAGATGCTCCGTCAGCTCATCAACGAGGAATTTGTCCACACTGGCAAGCAAATCACCACACAGCAACTATATGATGTGTTAGAAGAAATAATTAAATAAAGGAGATAATAAGATGTCAAAAGATATTAAATTCAAACTAACAACCGATACTATTGTAAACGCATGGGGTATTACCCTCTTTCGCATTGAGGCAACGGTAGATATTAAAGAACGTGGCGTTGAACGTGGCGTTAAAAAGGGCGAAAGGGGTGGCTATGTTGAGAGTACCCATTTAAGTAATGGCGACGCTCGGGTCTCTGGCAACGCTTGGGTATCTGGCAACGCTTGGGTATCTGGCAACGCTTGGGTATCTGGCAACGCTTGGGTATCTGGCAACGCTCGGGTCTTTGGCGACGCTCGGGTCTTTGGCGACGCTCGGGTCTCTGGCGACTCTTGGGTCTATGGCGACGCTCGGGTCTCTGGCGACTCTTGGGTCTATGGCGACGCTCGGGTCTATGGCGACGCTCGGGTCTTTGGCGACGCTCGGGTCTCTGGCGACTCTTGGGTCTATGGCGACGCTCGGGTCTCTCTTAAAAAGGCATACACTAAAGGTAATTTCTTATCAGCCAGCGATAGTACTATCACGCCTATTATTATCGACCAGTCGAAAGAATATAACTTTGATAGCGGTAAGGATTATAAAAACCTACTCGTAACTGGTGATTACAAGATTGAAGATATTGACCCTGTAACACCGACTGAAAAGAATACTATCAACGTTGGAGGTACTGAATACGAAGTGACTGACGAACTAACAAAGGCTCTTGAGAATCTAAAGGAAGTGTAGTGATGAGTGAACCAACCACAGAAGCTAACACAGAGCTAAGAGAGCAGGTAGAGCAAATTAGAGATAAGTTTGCAGTCTATATGAAACGTTTAATGGGAGGGAGACAAGTTGGTGGAACTGAGCTAAACGAGAATGAAATGGTTGACGCTATCCTCGCTCTCATTAAAAAGGAAACAGATAAAGCACACTACGACATTAACCGATTAGGTACGTGGGTATTTATAGGCGATAAAGCAAAATTAGATAACCTCGATGACTTGTACTGGTCTTATGTAATGGAGCTTGTGGCTGAGAATGACCCATATGCGGTATCTACAGGCAACTATTCATTGGAACGCATAAAGAAGAATATGAAGTATGCAAACTTCGGTGGCGTTGGTCTTATTAAGATGCTCGCACGGGCTGACCAAAGAGCTAAAGAACGCCTAGCCGAACTAGCCTCTAACAACAAGGAGAATACATGAGTAACAAAACAGAAGAAGAAATTGCTTTACGATTGTGGTCGCTTCGCTATTACATACCAAAAAGTCAGGTTAGTGTTAAGGAGGTGAACGAATTATTATCTCAGCAGCAGATGTTACAGAAATACGCATCTCAAAAAGCACCCAACAAGGAGAATAAGTAATGAAATACAAAATTACAATTGATGCAGTAGATGGGACAGAGCAATATAGTCGCAATACTCTTTATGAGCAAACTACAGATACAATCGATTTACCTGCTATCGTAGCGATCGTTAATCATATTCCGTATACAGCCCCCGCAGCTCAAGCAGGTATGAGAAAAGACCCTAACGAAATAATGAGAGTAAATAATGCTGCTATGGAAGCAGCTAAGGAGAATTAAGTAATGCCTAGCCTTGATGCAACATTAGACCCAGAACTGCTTGAGTCCGTGAAGCGTTTTTGTAGAACAAAGGAAGCTGCACTTAACCTTGTGGCGTACCTTACTAAAATCTACATAGCGGAGAATTATATCCCTAAATCCCAACTCAAGACTCTGCTGTTACAAGAACGATCGAACCAGATTAAGCAGGATTACACACTCTGGAGTGAACATGGATTCTTTGGAGAAGTTGAAACTGCTTTTAAACGTAACATCGCCGAACTAGAGCAACAAATTAAATAAAGGAGATAAAATAATGACAAAATCGACGAATACAGGTACAGACAATACAGGCGAAAATAATTCTGGTGACGGGAACAGTGGTTACAGGAACAGTGGTGACGGGAACAGTGGTAACAGGAACAGTGGTTACAGGAACAGTGGTGACGGGAACAGTGGTAACAGGAACAGTGGTGACTGGAACAGTGGTGACGGGAACAGTGGTGACTGGAACAGTGGTGACTGGAACAGTGGTTACGGGAACAGTGGTGACTGGAACAGTGGTTACGGGAACAAAACGAATCGTGAGACTGGTATTTTTAATACTACAGAGGGTACACTACGTCTTTTCAATAAACCGACTGACCTTAAATGGGACGATATTACCCACCCACAATTTAATGAGTTCTACTTAAACAAATGGATACCAGAGTCAGATATGACTGATGAAGAGAAGAAAGCTGACCCTAACTTCTTTGTGCGAGAAGGCTACCTCAAAACCTACACCTGGGAAGAAGCATGGGCTAATTACTGGAAAGACACGACTGATGAAGACCGCCAACGAGTACTGAACCTGCCAAACTTCGATAGTGAAGTGTTCAAAGAGTGTACGGGTATTGATGTAGGTAACTCTGAGGTTGTCAAACATATCGAAATCGGTGGCAAAACTTATGAGGTATCTGACGAACTAACTAAAGCACTTAAAGATTTAAAGGAAGTTTAGTTATGACAGACTTACCTAAAGAAACAGAGGGAGAGCAATGAGTAGCGAACGCATAAAAGTCGAGAAACGTATAAAAGATTGTGGCAATGGTTGGTGCGGTGACTTCGGTGTCTGTAGGGGTCATACTCTTAAATACACTTACAACTCTATTGTTGACTATTCGACGCTGGAACTAGATGGTAAGGAATTCATCGCACCAGACAACGTAATTGATGCACTGTCACAACTTGTAATAGACGCAAATAACGAAGCAGGAGAACTAAAATGACCCTAGACACTACTAAGAACACAGACAAGGAATACATTGTTTTATGTCCTGTAGATGGTAAGCCTGCACCATGGGTTGAGAATAAAGAGAAATATGGGCGTAACTTCGGTAAATCGTATATGTGCTATTACTGTAAAGAGCATGATACTTACGTTGGTTGCCACAATAATACTCGTGTACCCTTAGGCAGTATGGCAGGTGAGGAACTTCGCAAAGCTCGTATGGCAGTACACGCAAAGATTGACCCAATGTGGAAAAGCGGACGACTGAGGCGAGGTGAAGTTTACCGTATTATCACACTGAAACTTGGCTATGTGTATCATACAGGTGAGAGCGACCTTGAAACATGTAATAAGATTTTAGCAATGGAGATAGCATATGAGTGACACTACTAAGAAATACTACACGAGCAAAGATTTAGCGACGAGATTCCTTGTTACTATTCAGTTTTACAGAGAGTTTAGCGGAACGGGGATGCTACTAACAACCAACGATAGTAATAAACCTTTAGAACTAGCCTCAATGAAAGTTCATGGTATAAATATGGCTAAAAATAATACCAACCTAAACCCAAAAGACCACAGGGGATTACGAGCATTTTGTAAAAGTTATTTAGAGGAGAGTGGATATAATGTCAAATAAAGCCGTGGACACTACTAAGAACTTCGATACCCGATGGAATAAAGACGTAAATATAACTAAGGAGAATACCGATGAGTAAAGAACTAAAAACTAAGTCAGATGTAGTTGAGTGGTATTGGCCAGACTTCTTAGCATTTTGTTTAAGGAGCAGAAAGAGAATTGTACCAAAACTCGGTTACTCTCTACCAGTTGACCCAACCATAAAGAACTTTTGGATTTGGTATATAACTGACGGCCCACTTGGACTCAAAGATGATGGTCACTTCTATTCAAAAGATGAGGTCAAGTATGTCTAACTCTACCCCCTTACAGCCAGAGAGCGAGAAAGAACTAGATGACCAACTCGACCATTTAATGACGCTTACACTCTCTGAATTATCAGTAGATGCAAGAGATTATGAAGGTCGTAAAGAAATAGCAAAGTTTATGAAAGCCTACATCCAAGCTAATTACATATCTAGGACAGAAATTAAAAAAATACTAGAATCTGCATACGAAGTTGAGGTTACAGACCTTGAAAAGAATATGCGTCAACATAGACCCAAAACCGCTATTTACATGGAAGATTTGTCTAACAGCCTTGGGCTAGGAGAGTAATGTGAAAAAAGTATTTTACATAACACTATTTGGAAGTATTTTAGGTGGAGACTTACTACGAAGACGAGCTTGAAGATGCTTAAACAACCTATATTAACAAGAGAGGAAAAGGAATAGATGGCAACAAAGACATTTAAAGGTAAGGAGGCTCGTCGTCGAGTTCTCGGTGGATCAAAAGAGTTTAGAGATAACGTAGCACCTTCATATGGACCACAAGGCGGTAATGCAGCTATATTGAAGCTAGGGAGTGTTCCTACTATTACACATGATGGAGCTACGATAGCAGATGCAGTCAATCTCCCTCATATTGATGACGATACGCTGGGATATAGAGTTGGTTCAGAGGCGCTTAAGGGTGCTGCTAAGAAGCTAACAAAGATTGTTGGTAATGGTAGGACCGCTGGTGTTATTCTCACTCATAGTATTCAGAGTGGTATTAATGAGCTACTAGATAAAGGTCATAACGCACAAGATGTACGTAAGGGTATTGAGATCGCTAAGAACGAAGTTATAGACGCTCTTGAGACACTTAATGATCCTATTGATGAACAGTCGGACCGTGTAATGGAAGTTGCTACTGTAGCTGCTAATGGGGATGAAGAGATCGGTGAGCTTATTGCTGATACTATAAAAAAGATAGGAAAAGATGGTGTTATCCTTGTTGAGGCAGGAGTAAGCCTAAAGCTAGAGCCAGAGATAGTTGAAGGCTTTGTTATTGATCGTGGGTGGATTAACCCCGTTTTCGTTACTGACGCAAAAACTCAAGAGGCTGTATACGATGACCCTGCTATCCTTATTAAAGATGGAAAAATATCAGACAACGAAGAGTTGATCCAAGTTATAGGTGGGCTTAAGCAATCGGGTCGTAAGAATATTATTATTATTGCAGACGAGGTTGAGAGAGGTGTACTTGTTTTCCTACTTGATAATATGGTTAAAAACATATTTAACTGTGTCGTCATAAACCCTCCTTCATATGGTCAACTACGTAAAGACATACTACAGGATATTGCCACTCTAACTGGTGCGGTTGTTGTGAGTGATGAAAGTAATATTACCTTTGATAGTACAGGCATTGAAGCAGCTGGTAGTGCTCGTAAGATCATTGTCGGAAGAGAGGAGACTACTATCATTGATGGCGGCGGTGATGCTAGTAAGATTGAAGAGCGGATTAAGCTTATCAAGAAGCAGATTGAAGATTCACGCACACCCTATGAGAGGGATATATATACTAGGCGCTCAGGTGCACTTGGCGGGAAGATAGCAATTATTCGAGTAGGTGGAGTCACTGAGACCGAGATTAGTGAACGTAAGGATAGAGTCGATGACTCAGCGGCGTCTACAAAGGCAGCGTTGATGGAAGGTGTCGTAGCTGGTGGTGCTATTACTCTCGTAAACCTCGCTCGCTTTATACAGGTTAACACGTATAAGTCCCCACTATTAGTAAGGCTCTTTAGTAGTAGGTTTAAGTCAGAGCACTCTATTAATGCAGGTAAAAAGGTACTAAGAGATGCTATGGTTGAGCCATTCCTACAGCTTACAAAGAACGCTGGTCTTGATGGTAAAAAGCTACTGAGGAAAGTACAATCAGCGCCAGTTGGGTATGGCTTTAACGTCAGCAGTCCTGAGAGTGGGTTGATAGATATGAAGTCGGCAGGGATTATAGATCCTACACCAGTAGTACGGGAGGTTATTAGGACCGCCGTATCTATGGCCGCAACACTCGGTACAATGGAAACTCTTATCGTTGAGTTACCAGAAAAAGAGTCACAACAGGAGTCTGAATACTAGTATTTGGAGTTTAGACAACGGGTATTTACTCGTTGTCTAAACAACTTTGTACGTATGCTTAAGCAGGATTATCATTGTTATATGAATGCAAATACTATAATTAATGACGGTATGACACTTGAAGAAAAGCTAGCTGCTATTGATGCTGCTATGGCTACAGTTCGGTTGAATTACAAGCAGGCACATCCAGATGCCGCACCCTTGGACCCATCTGACCTTACGACTTGTGAGGGTTGCCAGTAGCTAGACTTCCGGTAACCAGTCGGGTATTGATTCTATATCTCCAATAGCCGCTTTACCAAAGGCTCTTAGATCAGCTTCAGCGACAGTTTGGATGTTTATATGAGTCTCACAGCCATGCTCTACCGCAATAGGTGCTAGGGCAGCGTAAGCGGGGTTTTCTGGCGGTATTTGCTTCCAAATGTATATACCAGTGGTCTCATCTTTCTGGACCCAGACATGGTCGTAGAGTTCACCTTGTCCGTAGTGGTTATAGACTGATGTATTAAAGCGAGTAGCATCTACTGATTCACCATTACTTATATTTATGTTTGCGAACTTCTCACTCATGATATGCTCCGTAGAAGTCTATCAATACTTGTACTTGGCCCTTACGATAGGCGCACTCAAAGGCAAGAAGTTTTGCGATGTGTTTAGCCTCTGCCTGTCCACGTGGGCTTCTCAGTGGATTGTCTTCTTCGTTCATCCATATAACGCCGAGCTCTTGCAGTCGCTCTAGTGTATACAGCTCTTCATTTGAGTAGTCTTTTGAACGTATAAGCTCAGACCAGCCATTTAGTAATTCGTCTTCCGGTCGTGACTGTCGTTCAAATTCAGTTGCTTGTGTTTCACTCATGATTGCCGTCGTATAGCTTTCCGTTATAGAATAATTTACCGTCTCTAATGACTACTTGATCAAATTGATAGTTACCGTCACTATAATCTCTAATGACCATGACGCCGTTTTGCCAATTCTCGAAGTGCTTTACAGGTTGGTTATCGACACCTACTGAGTTATGGTAGCTAGGGACCGCACCATCTATCTTGCAAAGAGCACCAACAACAAAGGCACCTAGTGGTCTTCCTTTTCTATCTGTGTGGTATTGAGTCTCTATTGAGTGTTTGTGGCCTTGTACGACGTTACGTCCGTAGTTAGCCCTACTTAGTTTGTTAGCTGTTGATCCGCTTGATACAGCAAAGGTGCCGTGCATAAAGGCGAGGTCATCGGCATACTCATACTCTCCTGGATAGCCATCTGCATAGTCCCATCCAATTTGATCTAGTTTAAGAAGTCCTGGGTATGACATAGCGGCATACTTATCTCCAACAGCCTTCAGGTTGTATAGTGCAGGAGCATTCTTTAGGACGTGGTCTGTGAGTCTTTTCACGTGGTTGGACCATACTGTTACTCGTCTGGCTCCTGGTGTTGCTGCAGTAAACTCAGCAAAGAGGTCGTGAGTACGCTGTAGAGACGGTTGTAAGGTTTGTTGGAAGTGGTCACTATCTGGGCTAAAGCGAGAGAGTTCAGCAAAGTCTGTTGTGTCACCTAGGTCAACGACTGTATCGGGTTGAAGGTCGTTAGCAAGACGTAGTGAGGCTTTAATTGCAGTTTCATCATGTATAGGCACTAGCTCACCGTCTATACGCCTGTATCCTATTTGAGCGTCTGAGAATACGAATATTACTCTATGGTCTCGTAGAGGGGGTTTCCTGTGGTCTGGGGTAATAATAGCTGCTTCTACTGGCTTAACAAGTAGATCTCCTGATCCACGTCCGTACTCATATTTGTGGAGGGTCGTTACTTCAGGTTCACCATCATTATTTTTGCTCATCATCTCCCAGGTAGAGACGAGTTTACCTTCTTCGTTTCGTGGTGGTTGTTGTTCCATGATGATTCCCCTTTTTTTGTATTCTTGTTTTCGTCTTACTAGGTTTTTGATTGTTTGATCGGGGTAAAGTTCTGTGAGTTCTTGTATGCTCTTTGCGAGCAGATTGTGGAGGTTATTTCCTTCCCATTTGATTTTCATATTTTTCCTTTTGCTAGTTTCCGTCTTGTTGGACGACTTACAATGAGGTCACCAGAAGCTACTTGAGCAAGTACTCGGCTTAACATGTATTGCCTCTCGGGTAAGGGTTCGTCTCCTTCACGGGTTTTTGCATCATGTTCGTCACGACATATTTGTTGTTTGTTCTCTGGTGAGTAGATATACAAAGAGGCCAGCGTTGTAGTAGCTAGCCTCTGGGGTACGCGATGATCTAGGTCGGTGAAACAACCGTTCTCGGCACCTTGTGCACGAACTGGTCTATTGAACCAAGGACATGTCTCATTTGAAATGGGACAGACCTCGGCAGTCATATCAGTTGTCTCCTCTTACAATCAGCTCACCATCGTCAAGGTCAGTCCATGCTCGCGAAGTAGGTGGGTTATCTACCCATCTTTCAACTCTTTCGCCTAGTGTCTCCTCGTTAGCATCTACAACCGGCATATCAACTGTATGTAGGGCTTGTATAGCAATACCACGACGAATCATCTCTCGGTTTAATAGATTGCGAGCTGCTTCATATTCTCCACCCTGGTTAGCTTCTTCAGCTAGGCGGATAATCTCACGGTTAGATAGACTCTCAATCATAGCTATGCCTGTGGAGGAGTTGGAGGGACGTTTAATGCTGACTCTACGGCAGCGGTTAGATCTGTAGTAGCTGTAGCAACAATAGTAGTCGCCTGAGGTTGGACCTCAATGGGGAGCGTCGTAATAACCTGAGCCTCACTCTTAATGAAGAACTTTGAGATAACGATCGCTAGAAAGTTAATGACTGGCATGTAAAGGACGAAAGAAGGTTGATTACTTGCGTATGCAACTCCGACTGCTACTGCTGTAGAGCCAAGAATGAAGAGTGCTCCTTTACCGATACTTTTCCATTGGTCTTTTGTGATTGGTGTTAGTGACATGTTATTTACTCCTTTTGAAGAGATTAATGATTGATTGAACTATTACGTAGATAAGATACGAGAAAGCTGACTGTTTTTTGACGACAGGAGCTACAGGTGTTGGGGCTATAGGAGCTACCACAGGTACACTAATGACAGGTGGCACAACTACCGGTACTGGAGTAGGTACGACAGGCTCGACAACAGGTGTTGGGGCAGGCGTAGGCACTGGTTCAACAACAGGAGGTGCAATAACTGGAGCGGGTGTAGGTGCTATTGGAGGGGTATTAGTAGTAACTTGGCCCCATTCAGCTTGAGAGACCTTAGTAGATGCAATTCGATCTATTCGTGCAAGATCCCAGTTGCCAGGGCAACTTGTAGCTGTGAATTGACGGTGAGGGACGAGTGGTAGGTTTCCGTAAGCTGAACGAATGTCAGCAACTACCTCAGCGACAACGTCGTAGTCTTCATCGCGGCATCGTGGGTCACACTCGATTGAGATACAGTAGGGGTTATCGCTCATAGTGGACCAAGAGTTATCGTTGGGGCTAACAAGACAAGCTACTTGCCTATTTGTACCTGTTGCTACGTAGTGAGCTGATACTGAAGATGCAGGGTCGCAGAGATGGTTTACGACACCCTCAAACTGAGGGTTCTGTGCAGGATCGCCCCACCAATGAATTGCGATGTTCCTTATTTGACGATTAACTCCCCATACAGATGCAGTTTTGTCTGCAGGTGTGAAGTTTGGTGAATTGCGGTTTGTAATATAATCGTATGCCATTATTATTTTCCTTTCGTTAGTTTCTTGATGTGCTCGGTTATATGTTCTTTAACTGATTCATGGTGGCCAGTTTGCTGTAGCCCAATGAGGATACCTACATAGATAGCTTCGAGGCTGACAATATTAGTAAGGAGGCCTACATCTGACTTAGAGACAAACCAGTAGATGAACCAGATAGTATGAAGGAGGATTGAGGTTTTAGAAAAGATAAAACGAAGTGAAGCATCTACTGCGATATTGGGGATAATCTTCCCAACGAATGAATCAAACTTTTCAAATGCTTTTGACATGGATTACTCCTTATGTTTCTTAGATGCGTGCATGATATAACTTATCCTTCTTTAATCAAGGGTTTACGTAACTATCACGTAAGTCGCTACGCCTCCACCCCTAGAAAAAGAATAAGTTAGGTAACGTACCACTTACTAATGCAGAGTTGCCTTTGAAACTGACTAATAAACCATCCCAGCTCTGGGAGGTTGAATATGTACCACCTGGGCTATATGTTCCAGTGGCTGTAGTTCCTTGGTATAAAACGTCCATCGTATCACCATCAGTCGAGTTATAGCTGCTATGTTTAGTCCAGCCAGAACTAGGCGTAGCAGAGGTTGGCGTAGCAGCATAATTTATGAACATACCAAATACCAACTCATACGTCGTTGCGGTAGCGCTTGGCATGGTAACGCTTGGAGTTGTTGAACCTGCCTCATTCCCTGCTGTTTTATCGAGGGGCGTACTTTGCATACCGGTCGCTCTCCATGCTTGAGCTGTCAGATAGCCTGCCGCACCAGAGGTAGCTGTTAGCGTAGACGAGCCAGCAACGGTAATAGTGCTATAGTAAACGTCCTCATACCAGAACCAGCTATAGGCGTAGGCCTTTGTGTAGGTATTACCGAGGTTATCGGTGATACTCGTACAGTCACCGTTACCTTGGTGGGTAAAAATAATGACAAGATCACCCACGCTGACGGTGCCCACGGCCATAGCAAAGGTGGTTGCTGACGTAGATTGGTTAAAATCTCCAATGTTAGCGACTATCATCTAGTACCCTGTTGTGTCTACTGCTAGGCAAATCCACATAGCAGCAGTACTATCCCAGCGGAGGTTAGCTGATATTGTCTTGCCAGATACGGTCGTCGTTGGGAAGCTGGCGACACCTGAGTTTTTGACGTTTGCTGGAGCTGTGATGGCATACGCGCCGGTGGCTTTAATTCTGACGAATGTCTCTTGCCCGTCAGTTGGAGTACCTGATAATGTGAAGCTTGTAATGGCAGCCGCCTGAGCCGTCAAGTCAATTTGGTCGTAGGTGTCTGTACTAACACTCGGTGTACCCGTTGAGGTAGTCGAGTAGATGCGCTTCGAGAGACGCTTGTTGGTAAGCGTGTCGGTGCTCGTTATAGTCGGAATTTTGACACCGGCAATCTGCACGACACCAGTACCCTTACCTTGTAGGTTTAGGGATATATTCGTGTCACTACCCGTCGGGTAGATGGTTGGCGCTAGACCGGTAGCCTCAGCCTCAAAGCTGAGGTAGTTTACTGCAGTTCCGGCCGCACCAAAGGTAGCAAGGTTTACGCCAGCAGTGTTTTGTAAACTACCATAGTTTGGAATCTTTATAGCTCCGCCAATAGATACATAACCGGGGAAAGTAGCTGCCCCAGTATCATTGAGGGTTGTCAGTGTACCTGCGTTAGTAACGGTGGTTGCGACAGTCTGCCATTGTGGATTCGTTATTGCTACCACTGAACCAGCATCTACTTTTAGGCCGGTGCTACCACTAACCGAGCTATTGTCCTGTGGCGCATCAAGGTGAACGCCAATAGAGCTTCCAGTCACGTAGTATAGAATAGTCGATTTTGAGAGGTACACGTATGGTTGGTAGAGGCCAACCGAACTTGAGGCGCCCTCGATTAAGAACCCATTAGTTAAGGTCACAGTACCATTAAGCTCAACACCACAAGCAATATACGTGATACAGTTTGAGGCATTATTGATATAACCAGAAGTACCATTAACTCCCCAGTCACAGGCACAAGATATGAAGCTCATGTAAGTCGATTGGTATGTGTTATATCCAATAACACCGTTAGTAGACATATTCGCGTAGCAGTTGATTAGTGTAATGGATGTATTAACGGAAGTATAGTTACCAAAGGCACCACCATTGAAGTAAAAACCGTTAGCACAAACGACTGCTTCACAGTTTTCCATCGTAGAAACAATCATGCTTTCAAAGTTAAATCCATATTTGCCTGTTCCCTGACAGTTAGCTACAACAACACCCTGCATATAGAAGTGATCGAAGGCAGGACCATTAGCAGCTTGCTGTTTAAGGTAAATACCGTTACCAGAGTTGGTTAGTGTAGCACCAGCAAACGCAAGGTACATATCCTTAATGACAATGTTGCGGACCTGAGCACTGTTGGCCGAGTCGTTAAGACCTTTAATAATATCTTCGCTAGTAGTAACCTGATTGATGATTGTTCCTGTACCACCTGCACCACCTGCACCGACGAGTTTGAGGTTTTTGTAGGCAGTAATTGTTGGGCTAACACCGCTATAAAGTTTAAGCGATGCACTAATTTTATAAGTTCCCGCAGGGAAACGAACCTCACCTCCACCGTTAGTGTTTGCGGTGTCGATAGCACTTTGAATGGCAGCCGTATCATCCGTTGAACCGTTACCCGTTGCGCCGTAGGCTTTAACGTCATAAACGATTTCACCTTTATCGAGCATCATGCCAGCATTAAATGTCTTGGCCGCTGTGACAGTTTGAGCTGTACCGAGGAGCATATCACCGGTACCTGTACCAGTAGGGCCTTTAATATTACCGACAGGACTTCCCCACGCCCCAGCGGCCTGTACATAGACATCACCGTTTGTGGTGTTTAGATAATAGTCACCGTTCGTATGAGTCGTCGATGGCGCACCAGCACCTTCATACCATGTCGAGCCGTTTGTTCCGTTTGTTCCTGCTGCCCCTGTCGAGCCAGTACTACCAGTTGTACCCTTAATATTGGCAATGATTGAATAGATACCAGAAGCCCTTAAATAGACATCACCAGTTGCGTCGTTAAGATAGTAATCACCATCTACACCTAGAGCATTGCTAGGGGCACCAGCACCATCACGCCACGTTGCTCCGTTCGTACCATTTATACCTGCCATACCAGATGGTATACCAAAGTTAAAAACGGCTGCAGAGGGAGTACCAACGTTTGCAACAGTAGGAGAAGATCCTGCAGATAATGGGGTTGCTGTGCCTGCAGCGACAGTAGCTGAAGCACCAGCGGCACCAAAGGCAACACCTGTAGCGACAATAGACTGCGTCTTAGAGGCAGGAACAGATACAGTTACCTGACCTGCTGGATTGATGGTAATAGTCTGAGTCATTATGTCGTCCTTTGTGTAACTGTTTCGAGTACGTCAACAAGTCCAATGCCACGAGTGAGTATATTTCCTGAAGCATCTTTCGTAGTGATGTCCCATGAGTATTCACCAGGGGTAATATCTGTAGTATTAAGAGGCGATGCCACACTTCCAGTGAGGGTAATAGTAGTTTTGCCATTTACTGGATCTATATGTGAAGTTGTAGAGGCTTTACATAGGGCTAGAGAATCTGTAGGGTCTGCTGTATCAATATCAGAAGTATTTTTAATAGTGAATAGGACCGTTGCGCCTGTAATATCAACAGGGAGGTCTACTGGGATTACGATGTCATTGTTTCGATAGAATTGAAGATTAGACATAGTGACTCCTTACTTTAGTAACTTTCCGATGTTATAGCCGATGATGAGGGATATAATGCTAACGACAGCGACAACACCAGTAATCTTTCCCCAAATGTTACTAAGCTTTGTTCTGACTTCTACGGTAAGGCTTGCAACTTCACCGTGAAGTTTTGCTTGTTCTGAAGAAAGGGTGGAGACAGTGTTGACAAAGCCACTTACCGTTGAGTTAACCGATCGGCTTATTTTTTCACCACTAGCTTCTATAGCTTTATTTATAACGATGTTGTTCTCCATAAGAGCAACCTTAAGAGCGTTACCGTCTATTGCTTGTGTTACTTGTGGGTGTTGATCGTCTGACATAATTTACCCTATACCGCACTCACTGTGTAGGTAGCTGGGTAAGATGCATTAGCTTCAGCAACCATCGTTCCAGTGACGTTATAAGTTGACATTTGGATATTGATATACTGAAGACCAGATTGACGGGCAGTGAACTCTATATTAAGTTCAGCACTATTACCACCACTCACTGCTGCTGCGCGACCTACACCGACAGTAGTAGTAGGAGTCGTAGATGGGTCATTATAAAAGTTAAAGGCAACAAACCCTCCATTCGTTCCAGGTATCATCGTATCTATAAATGGTTCGTGCATGATAAGACGATAGGTACGACCAACCGTGCCAATGAAAGGTAGCGATGGCATACCATTCCAAAGAACAAGCGAGCCTGACACCCCCGATGATTGAGGAGTGTTACGGATTTTACGACCAACAACTCGTGAGCCAGTAGTCGGATAAATAGGGATAGCATTAGAATCGAAGCCAGAGAAACTAATGGAGGCATTCATACCCTGAGAGAATGAGCTAATCGCACTCGCACTTGTAATGGCATAGGCCAACCAGACCGAGTTAGCAGGTAGTGAGGGCGCATTGGCGTTATTTGCAACCGTTGTATAGGCAACCGTGCCTGTATTATCGACTGAGACGTAGGTATCAACTGAAACCGTAAATGTTTTACTGGAAACAAGGCTGACAGGCACACGCTTACCACCAATGTAGACGACACCAGCCGTCATTGCTCCAACTAGACCAGAGGTAATTGACCAGACTGCACCAGAGGCAACAAAGTCGCTTGATGTCTCAGCTCGGATAGTCTTTAGGGTTGTACTATTATCTGATACATCACTAGAGAATGTTCCTGTTGTACCCGATACTGGACCAGTTGAAGCAACACTCGTCGCCGTAACGGCAGCGTGTGTACCGTCTTGGTTATGTTGGTCGGTAAAGGCATCTACAAAGTCATTAACTGCTTCGGCTGTTTGGACAGCTTCTACAACAGCACCACTTGAATGAGCTTGTGCAGTAGATCCACCGAGTCCACGTACCATAGAGGTAAGGTTTGAACCGATAATGACGCCCTTAACGTATTCACGTTTTGATGGTGTACGAGCTCCTGTAGAGTCTACACGGTCGATAACAAAGTCTGTTGCAGTATCAGTTGGGAGGTTCGTTACAGACGTAAAAGCTGCAGTAACATCTGTAGGGCCAGCAATTGAGCTGCTTAGTGTGGTCGCAAAGTTATTTGCTGATTTTCGGACTTTATCTGTTGATGCTGCTGTCATTATGTTTTTCCTATATAAAAAGCCGCTCTCGTATAGAGAAGCGGCGTCTAATCTTTGTTAGGTGACCGGTTTGGTTTGCGTGCATGATATGACACAAAGCTAATACTTACAATAGTTATTTTCGCCAACTTGAAGGATCAGCAGCTGGGAAGATATTACCAGTTATACCTATCTGAAGAAGTTTATGGCTCACGTTAAGGTCGGTAGACGATAGTTGCCACTTAATATTGTTAAGTTGCTTGTTAATGAGTAGGACCTTTTTAACGCTTGATGGTGCGATAATAGTAGGAATAAAGTTACTATCTCCAAAGAGTACATCGCCAAACATATCATTACCAAAGCCCGATCCCACTTCAGTAGCTCCAACAATGGTAAAGGACTTAATAGTTGTTAGTTCTTGGTTCGGTCGTGTACCAGATATAGTAAAGCTTACATCTCCTATAGGTCGCCCAATCTCTATATATACTTTCTGGACCCATCCCCATTGGAAGTGATTATTTGAGAAAGTAGTAAGTCCACTCTGTAGGTTTGTTTCAAAAGGAACACCACTATCTCCACTGATGTTTGAGGAGAACTCAATAAGGTTACTTCCTGTTGTAGGAATAGCAATAAGATGTACAACACCAGCACTATCTGAGTATTCAACAAACTGTTTAACGCCTATACTCCATGCGATCTCCCAACACTGGTGCTCAAGGTCAAGTATCCAGATCTGG
>DIZB01000025.1 GCA_002427805.1 Candidatus Saccharibacteria bacterium UBA6039 | reverse complement strand
GATTTGAGGTGGAATTCAGCCATTAAGTTTTGACATACTTATGTCAAAATGATATAATAAATTCAAATGAGTAGTGTATCCGGAGAGAAGGCTGCCCTTGTTAAGCGTGGTGTTAAAAAAGACACGATTGTTCGGAGCGAAAAAGTAAAGTCTAAGAGAATCTATAAACGTAAAATGGCGCTTCTTTTACCTGCACACAATGAAGAATTAATTCTTGAGGCGACTATTCGATCTGCTGTAGCTGCCGGACAGCGTAAAAACGATATATACGTTGTCAATGATAACTCGATCGATAACACTCGTATTATTGCTACTCGAATCTTAGGCAAAGCCAATGTCCTTAATGTTAAGCGCAGTGGTAAGGCTCTAGCTGTACGAAAGGCTATTAAAAAGTTTCAAATAGAGTCAAAGTACGAATGGATCCATATTGCGGATGCGGACAGTATTTTTTCGCAAAACTATTTTAAAATTTATAAATCAAAACTTGATCCTAAAAAGTATGCCGTTGCAATTGGTTTTGTGCAGAGCTTAAGAGGAAATTGGATAAGTAGTTATCGGGCTTTGTCTTACACATATGGGCAACAAGTCGACCGCCGTATCCAAGCAAAACTTAAAATGATAACAGTATTTCCAGGCCCAGTGACGTGCCTACGGACTGATATAATTTCAAAACTAAAATTTGACGGACCTAGTTTAACCGAAGATTTTGACATTACTTTACAAGTACATCGTAAGAAATTAGGCGACATTATTTATATTCCACGAGCCATAAATTATACACAGGATCCACAGACCCTATCTGATTTCTGCAAACAAAACATGCGTTGGATGCGAGGTTATTTTCAAGGTGTAAAGAATTATAGAATTGGACTAGGTCGCCAGCGCATAGATGTCAGTATTGGTTTCCAGATGCTACAAACATTACTTTTCTTGATGCAGATATTTATACTCGTACCGCTCATACTCATATCTACACACGGAAACTGGTTGGTAATCGCGAGTATGATATTGATCGACTTTATTTTAAATGGCTTGATTACACTTCTTGCCGCTGCTGTTGCAAAGAGGTGGTCTATCATTGGTGTAATTCCGTATTTTTATTTTTTGCGTCTTATTGAGATCAGTACTCACGTCATCGCCTTTGTCGAAGTATTTGTGCTTAAACGTTTTCAAGAGCAAGTAGTGGGTTGGTCAACAGCCGGACGTCGTTATAAACTGTCGAACGACGCAATGCTTGACGTTGCAAAATAGGACTATACTTTTTTGTAACTTATGAGTGTAAAGTAAAACATTTGGCGCGTAAGGTTTGGTACTCCTGGGCACGTTTGTAGCGTCAGGCGTGCTGGGCTGGCGGTATAGTCAAGTACTAATACATCTGTTGGCTGTACTTTCTCGGTTGAGACAAATGTATATATAAACTCGTATCCATTATCGGTGGTGACGGTTGCCACTGCGCCTGTGGTGATGCTACGCAAATTACCAAATATCTTCGCACTGTCGTGACCATATATAAACGTATTACCACCAATGGTATTTGCTGGGCTTGTTATTGCGGCAAAAAATGCACTATCTTCGCTGAGTGTCCAAGTCCCATTTTGAGCATTGTACACGCCATTCACGATAGACGTATCAACATTCACACTTGAAACAGAAATATGAACAGGATTGCCTGATATAACCACCTGCTGGGGTTTTGGAGGTTGGAGGGGTGAACTGCGGATGATGGTAGGAGCTGCTGCTATTGCTTGCTGTTCTTGTAGCCACGATGAACCGAGCGGCAATGCAATAGCAATTCCGGATCCAAATAAGATAAGTGAAGCAGATGCTAAGTATTTTGAAACATTCATGACTAATAAACTACAGAAATAACACACGGCAGCAAAATAGCGCTGCCGTATATTACGCCAAGAGGGCTACTTAGTTCGAGCTAGATTGGCGCTTACGAGCCAATACAACTGAAACTACGAATACGCTCATACCAAGTACGATAAGACTCGCTGCCAAGATAAGCAAAAAGCTGTTGTTTCCAGTAAATGGAAGAATCGCAACTCCGGCTACACTTGGAACGGCACCTTTACCATATTCCATAGGTTCTCCTTTTTTAGGAATAACGCAAAAACACGAACAATGTTCGTGCCTACCCGTTAGTCCCTTAATATCTCTCCAATTGCTGGCTTGCTCGACTTCTACGTTTGTAGTCAACGGGCCAGTCTTCAATCAATATAATAATACTACTTTAGTGTAGTAAAGTAAAGTATATAGTATACTATGTTTTACCATAAGCGATTACAGCTAAAATAACCGTCTTCTAAAGCTGACTTTGCACTTCAGTCAGTGCTTGTTGCATTGTCTTGACGACAATGTTTGAGGCTTTGATGTTTGAAAGCTCGGTATCCAAGTTTGCAGGTGTAACGGAGTATTCGCCACCACTGGTATCAACTTGATGATAAACCAGTACGAGCCAAGTTGAAGTCACTTGTGCCTGCGCTACCCAAGCTGCAACTTGAGCAGGTGTGGTCGTGATATCAACGTTTTGTACGAGTATATTATACGCGTTAAAACTGTCCTTACTGTTATACCCCGTGTCTGTTGAACGATGAGACTGGTAGTATTGAGCAATAGTAGCGAGAACGTTTTGGTTATATGCACCGTACGGACTAGCAAAGTCCTTCGCTACCGCTGGGCCGAATGTACTTTGGAGTGTTTTTTGAGATTGGCTTAGTTCGTATGTTAGATCTGCCTGGGATAGGGTTGTGAGGTCAGGGTGATCAACAGTATGACTTCCAATCTCACTGCCTTGTGTTTGGAATGCTGCAATCATAGGTATAGTCATATAATCTTGCGCGCCAAGGTATCCGCTAATAATGTATTGAGTTGATACAAATCCATATTTTTGCAACAGAGGGAGCCCGCTCGTATATGACGATGCCCACCCGTCATCAAAAGTTAATGAAACAAGTGCTCGATTAAAACCAACCTCTGTATACGTTTTTAGACTGGCATCGTCTATTGTGATGCTACCGGTGCTATATATGAGGTGGTAGATAGTTACGGAAACTGCGTTTGTGGGCGCAGTGAATGTAGCTGCAGCGCTATTCCATGCACTACCAGAGCTAGGTTGGCCTATAGTTTGGTATAGTATCGAACCGTCTTTCATTGTAAACACGGCATCCAATTCTGTGTTTACGGTTGACTTGTAGTAGTCCGCAAAACGATACTCAGTGCCGGGTGTGACGGATATCGGGTTAAAGTACCACTTTGCATCACCACTCGTGTACTTAGTAGTAGATACTTGCACTGCTCGATTACCTGTATGTCCACCTGTAGCTAAGTAACTAAAGGTTGTTGTGTTTGTTCCCCATTTATTAGACTGCCATCCAAAAGGTAGATTTGCATTAGATGGATCGGCTATTTCAAACGATGAGTTACTTATGAGGTTAGTGTTTGAGGTTATTATGTTATTAACTGCGATCGAAACACCGCTCGACGTGACTACGGTGCCTGCGGTGTTAGTAACAGCGGCGGTTATAGAGTGTGTTCCGTTTGTGACACTTGTACTGTCCCATATAACCGCATATGGGGAGGTTGTGTCCGCATTCCCAATGTTTACACCGTCAATTTTAAATTGAACATTTTCTACACCATTACTATCACTTGCGGCCGCGGTAATGGTTACATTGTTACCGGATACACTAGCACCAGACGATGGTGATGTAAGGGCAACAGTTGGTGCCGCGACAATCGGTACGGGCGTCAGTGAAAAATTGTCGGTTTGCAGTGAGCCCACGCCTGCAATGACATGAAATACAATAACGCTTTTTATACCCGCAGGCACCGTGAAAGAAACACCAAACTGTTTCCAGCTAGCTATGTTTGCTGTAGCAGTACCTAAGTTCAGGTAAGTGTAGGCAGCATTTCCGTTATCAAGTTGAGCAATAACATCCGTAGCTATCGAAGATTTATAATAGTCAGAGAAGTTGTAGGTTGTCCCTGCAGTTACGGCTACGGGGTTAAAATACCATTTTGCATCTCCATTTGTATAGCTTGTTGTCTGTATCATGAGGCTTCGTGTTCCGTCTTGCGCACCGGTTGAACTGTACGTAAAGCTTGATGTGTTTGTTCCCCACGAGCCTGTGAGCCACGATTGAGGGCGGGTTGGAGTCAGTGGGTTAGCTGTTTCAACTGAAGGATTGGCGATTAAGCTGGTTGTAGGAGTAGGAGTAGGAGTAGGAGTAGGAGTAGGAGTAGGAGTAGGAGTAGCTACGCTTATCACTAGAGACATGTCATCAATGTTCAGTGTTCCGACGGTATTAATAAGATGAAAGATTGTCACGTTCTTCACGCCAGTCGGTATAGTGAAGTTTGCACTTGATTGTGCCCATCCAGCACTGGGTGCTACTTGGTTCACAAGTGTCTGATAGCTATACGCTCCAGCGCCATTGTCGAACTGCGCAACAACACTCGTTGCGACGGTTGATTGATAGTAATCAGAGAAGGCGTACGTCGTACCGCTTATTACGGGTTGAGGAGTAAAATACCATTTTGCATCACCATTTGTATAGCTTGTTGTCTGTATTTTAAGGCTGCGAGATCCAGTATGACCGGTTGTGGCATAAGAAAAGACGCTGGTATTTATTCCCCAGTTGCCTTTTGACCAGTCACTTGGTGCGGTTTGGTCAGTTGATGACACCGTTTCAGCTGAGGAGTTTGGGACGAGGTTTGTAGCAGTAAGGGCAGATGCTTTAAGAGGGAAAACGCCAATAAGACTCGAAAAACTAATGAGTAGTGTAATAAGAATAGAAGTGAAAAGTTTTATAGGATGGCTCCAATTTTTAAGAAGTTCCCATCAACTCGCCGAATATAAACTATAGTTTAATCCTAAAAAAAGTTTATGTCAACAGGGGTTAAAAAATGGAGCATTATAATCTAGCACTCTTGCGCTTGGACTGCTAATTTACTATACTGGTAACAGATGAATAAACGTGATTACTACGAAGTACTCGGCATTTCTAAGGGCGCTTCAGCTGACGAAATTAAGAAAGCTTATCGCAAGGCTGCTGTTAAGTTTCACCCGGATAAAGAGGGTGGTGATGAAACGAAGTTTAAAGAAGCTTCTGAAGCATACGAAGTCTTAAAGGATGGCCAGAAGCGTCAGCGCTACGATCAGTTTGGTCATGCTGGTGTTGGCGGCTCGAGCGGTGGTGGTGGCGGAGCTGGCGGCAATCCGTTTGAAGGCTTTGGCGGCCAAAACGTCAACTTCGATTTTGGTGGTGGTTTTGGTGACATCTTTAGCCAATTCTTTGGTGGTGGTGCAGGGCAGCAAAGCCGAGCACCTCAGCGTGGCCGTGACGTTGAAGTCAGCATGCAGCTCACATTTGAAGAAGCAATCTTTGGTGTCGAAGAGAAAATTGAGCTTGATATGGATGATGAATGTTCACATTGTCATGGTACGACGGTTGAGCCAGGCCACGAGATGAAAACGTGCCCTACCTGTAAGGGCGCAGGACAGGTGAACCGTGTGATGAATACCATCTTTGGGCAGATTCAGCAGAACGTGACCTGTGAAACCTGTGGCGGCCGCGGTAAAGTGCCTGAAAAAGTCTGTACGGTGTGTCACGGCAAAGGTACCGAGCGCCGTAAGCGCACAATTACTCTCAAGATTCCTGCTGGTATCGATGACGGTGCGACGATTCGTGTGACGGGTAGTGGTGAAGCGATTGGTAACGGTCAAAAGGGTGATTTATACGTTCATATTCGCGTAAAAGCCCACAAGCAATTCACACGTGAAGGTGACATCATTCTCTCCGAAACACACATTGGCATGGTTGAAGCAGCCCTTGGGGCAGAGATAGACGTTGCGACGGTTGACGGTGATATTCGTATGAAAGTGCCAGCTGGTACGCAGTCGGGTACCGACTTTAAATTGTCAAACCACGGTGTGCCGCACGTGAATAGTGATAAGCGCGGTCCTCATATTGTCAGTGTGATTGTTGATACGCCAACGAAGCTTTCTAAGAAGCAAAAAGAACTCCTCGAACAACTCTAAGGTACCACCATACATTATTGACTTTTTAGCATAAACATGATACAATTTAAAGTATCAATGAGTCACGAAAAAGAAACATCAACAGAGACAGCAGTACTTCAGGAAAAAGTAAGTGATTATCCTTCAGCATCCGCCAATAAAGATCCGCTTTTATATCCTGGAGAAAGACCGGAATCAAGCTATTTGACTGACGGTGAGGCTGTATATATGGTGGATTCTCATCATGACGACGAAGGTAAGCTTGTTTTTGAGATGACCGTGAATGGTGAGACGATCACAATGAATGATTATTTGCTCGAACAGGGTGTACCGACTATGGAGGAGCGCATTCCAATTCTTGCGTTTGGTGCAAACGTAAGCCCGAGTTCTATTGCAACAAAATTTGCTAAGGTTGGAAGGCCCAATGCCCTCATCGTGCCGACTATCTATGCCAAACTGCCCGGAAAGGACATTGTCTGGTCAAGCCCAGGACTCACCGGTAACCCCGTTGCCATTCTTTACGAAGGCGAAGAGACGAAGAATACCGACGTACAAGTAGCAATTAACTTTTTAACTCCAGAGCAAGTACTCGTTATGCACCAGAGCGAAATGACCTATGATTTATCATCGGTTGACGTTGGCGTTGACGGCCAAATGATCCGCTCGTTTTATTATGCGGGACGCAATAATATTTACCTGCGTGATGGTCATCCAGTTGCGATTGCGAGCATCCCGGCCGAAGGACGTGATCTTTCGGCGTCTAGTGCGACGTCGCTACTCGACGAAATGATGGATAAGCCCGAGATTCAAGAGGCATTAACAAAGACATATCCAGACGTAAGCGGCGGTAACGCTCGCACCTACGTCGACTTCGCGAAGTCACTTCCACTTGCAAAAGATAGTACTGACCGTCAAACACTTAAAAGTATCGTAGTGAATACTTTAAACGAGCACGAGAACGCGCGATTTGCCGAGATAAAAGATGCATTTGAAACTCGTCAAAGTTGGGCAAATCCTTCAACACTACCGACACTCGGTGATCAACAAGAAGGGATTCTTCATAAAGACGTGTACCGGTTACCGTCACAAGAACTATCAAACTGGGCAAACAGAGATGCACGCGCTACGACGCTTCGATCGATGACTGGTCATTTGATACGCATGTCTGGCGGTGCGCTGAAACTTGCCAGCGACAAGACACCTAAGAAATAGGCTGACGCTGAAAGACTGGCTTTGATTGGCTCATGATAAACAGTACATTACGATGTTCTGACATCATAAAGCTTTGTTTAGCTGGGTTAGTGGCGCTATTATGTGTATCAACTATGAAATCCTCGGCACCTACTGAGCGGGCCACTTCATCTTCGATGCGGGTCTTCTGGCGCGCCTCGTAACCGCAGATTTGGCTACAGACGAGGAATTCACACTTGTTATCGAGGCTAATCGTGTCGAAATTCTCTTCGATCAAGGTATCTAATTCTTCGAGCATTCTTAGATAGGTGTCGCTATGGCTTGCGATTGGCTGATAGTAAAAAAGTGTCTCGCCAAGGATGCAGTGCGTATAGAGGTAGATCATAATTTGTACATCGCTTGGGTTACTGCGATCGTAAGACGAGGCTAGATCTAATATCGTCTCAGGATCGATACCTTTTTGGTCGAATAGCTTTTCGTACAAATAGAGCGTGTTGATGGCATATGTTGAAAGCGCGCGCATTGCTGGCGCGTCAGCTCGTAGCTCACTTATGAGTTCTTCAACGTCATCTTTTGGTATAATTTCGTATAAACTCGTACGTTCATCTTGTCCATAAATACAGAGCCAATGCCTGATACGAAATAATGCGTTGTGGAGTAGCAAAAGGTTAGGATAGGAATCAAAAAATGGTTTGCGACGCGTATAGTCATTCACGTCACGTGCGTAATCTTTATGGACTAACTCTTCGCGTATATCTTTAAGCGCTTGGAGGCGATCTTCGTGGTTCGCAGGCAAAACTTCTGGCTGTATCGCGCGTAGTAAACGAGCTGCTTCAGGGTCACTATTCCAGGCATAAAGTCGCGACGTAAAATGGAGGCGATACTCGAGAGTCATTTCGTTAAAACGGGAGAGATAGGTGGTCCGAATGAGATCTATTGTAGGTTGCATGTTTGAATTTTTTCCGTTAGGCTAGCACTATAGTATATGAAAACAAACATCACGTATAGCAGAGATACGCATATCGCTGCGGTTGGTCCATCGGTCTGGGCAAAGTTAGGTCCAGAAGACTGGTTTGATAGTTATAAACTCGTGGCCGCGAACAGCCGTAACTACCAAGCAGACTTCGTGATTGATCTTGCTATTCAGGCTGAAGATATTGAACAGTTTACGACGCAAAACATTATTGAGACACCACAATTTAAAGCTATTGCAAACGGTGAGTTAGCACCCTATCAATTTATTGCATATCGCCCAGTTGAGATACCTGAGGGCCTCACCGCTGATCGGTTTATCGCCAACGATATTATTTTTAGTCGCTTCGAAGATAAGAAGATATTCCGCGAACTGTTTGACGGTCTGATTCCGATTCCAAAGTATACAATTATTTCACTTACTGAATTCCTCGATCAAGATGCTGGTGAGATGTACGAGACATATCGAGCACTGTTTGGTGGTGATACCTTTGTTGCCCAGGATAACGTTGGTGGTGGTGGTCGCGGAACATTTATTATTCGAAGTATTCAAGACGTTGAGGAGGCCGTAGAAGTCCTCCGAGCTGAGCATAAAGGCACATACGTGGTGTTATCTCAGTTTGTTTCAGGGATTGAAAGAAGCGCTCAAACATTTATATCACCGAGCCATACAGTGAAAGGCCCGCTCCAGCAGCAACTCGTCAGAAACCCTGAACTGCTCGACCCAAATGGTCGTGGCGGCATGTATTTTTGTGGTGGTAAGTTTATTTACGATGCAAGTGACCATGTGAAAGACCAGGTGGTACGGATTATTGAAACGGTTAGCTCTACACTTCGTGCATCAGATTATATTGGCATCTTCGGCGTCGATTTTCTGCTCGACCAAGATGAGAATGTCTATGTGCTCGAAATAAATGCGCGTACCACAGGGCTGCTGCCGCTTCTCAATGAACACCAAAGTGAATTGCCGCTGTACTTACTTCATATCTTGGAGCTAGCACGCAAACCATATCAGATAGAGTCACCAGAATCAGTAGCTGAACCATACCTCGTCTCATCTGGTCCTCGGTCGTTTGTGACATTATTTAATACATCGGGTCACCGCGCACACTTTGACAGCGAGATTACAACAGGTAACTACAAGCTAACGGATGCGGGCTTGGAGCAAATTGATGATAGGGCACGATGGCATGCTGATGCTGATGTCATGTTGCAACTTTTTTGTGCAGCAGACTTCCCTGCGAAGCCTAACTTGAAACTTGCGAATATATTCCTCAAAAATGGTGGATTTAGTGAAACTGGGGAGCTCGACGACATCACGCGTCGGGTCGTTAACTACCTCAAAGCACATACGGTTTCGATAGGTAATTGATATTTACTTTTTACTCATAATATGGTAATATAATAGTATGATTACTGAGAAAGAAAAGAAGGTAATAGGCGGTGCTGAAACTGTACTATTCCCTGAAGTCTCAAATGCACCGGTCCATGCCCGGATTGATAGTGGTGCCCGTACATCGGCAATTTGGGGAGAGGCAGCAATTGACGAGACTAAACAACTTGTTGTCACTTTTTACGGTGATAAGCAGATCACGCACACCTTTAGCCAGTATGGTAAGCAGGTCGTCGCCAGCTCAAATGGCCACACAGATACTCGCTTTGCTGTTAAACTACTTGTTGTTGTAGCTGGCCGAAAAATCCGTGCTACTTTCACAATTGCCAATAGGGCAACGCAGGTATACCCAGTCCTGATTGGCCGTAATGTTCTTCGTGGTAAGTTCGTCGTTGACGTAAAAATCAATCACGGCCTGAAGCAAGCGGAGAAAGAGCGCATCGAGAAGCTCCAGTCACTAATAAAGAAGGAGGAATAAGTATGAAAATCGCTATCTTATCAAACGGAAACGGTAATTATTCCACTAAACGTTTAGTTGAGGAAGCTAAAAAACGTGGTCACGAAGTAAAAGTGATCAAGTATCGCGATTGCTATGCCTCAATTGAGCAAAACAATCCAACGGTAAGCTACCGTGGCGAAGACCTCGGCAAATATGACGCTATTATTCCTCGTATTGCGAGCAATATGACTCGCTACGGAACAGCTATCGTCCGTCAGCTTGAAATGCAAGGTGCATACACGGTATCAAGCTCGATTGCGATTAACCGTTCTCGTGATAAACTTCGCAGCCTTCAGCTACTTGCGAAAGCCGGTGTTGGCATTCCAAAAACAGTCGTTTCGCGTAATACGACCGATATTGATGTCCTTCTTGAACAGCTCGGCGACATGCCGGTGATTATTAAGCTTGCACGTGGCACACATGGTAATGGTGTGGTGCTCGCTGAAACCAAAAAGGCTGCTAAATCCGTTCTTCAGGCGTTTTATCTGACTAACGAAGACGGTACCAACGTCCTCTTGCAGGAATTTGTCCGCGAATCAGCTGGGACCGATATTCGTGCCTTCGTGGTTGGTGGTCGTGTGGTAGCAAGTATGCAACGCAAGAGCCTAGACGATGATTTCCGCTCGAATCTTCATAAGGGCGGTGAAGGTACAAAAGTAAAACTGACTGATGAAGAAAATAAGATGGTGATTAAGGCCGCAAAAGCGATGGGACTGAACATCGCCGGCGTCGACATGATGCGAAGCGCGCGTGGTCCACTTATTCTTGAAGTTAATGCCAGCCCGGGCTTTGGTATCGAAAAAGTCACCGGCCGGGACGTTGCAACGCCGATTATTGAATATATCGAGCAAAACGCCAAGCGTAGCAACAAAAAAGACAAAATCGGCGCCTAAAACGACCTGTTATAATGGTGCTATGAAGCACAAGCAGATTGCAGGTCTTTTATCTGATCCACGATTCGTACGACGACGTGCCATATGGACTGTAGCGGCCATTGTCGTGATACTGCTTGTGATTGGGGTGATTGCGTATACGCGGTCTGGGCAGCGTACAGAGATTGCTATAGGTAATGGTACGTTTAGCGCACGAATTGCTCGAACCGAAGCTGCGCGTGCCAAGGGTTTGGCCGGGGTGACCTCGCTCGATGCAAACCAAGCCATGTTATTCGTTTTTAAGACCGATGGTAAATGGCAAATCTGGATGAAAGATATGAAAATACCGATTGATATCGTATGGCTTGATAGTGCGAAGAAAGTTGTTTATATAGTCCCTAACGCACCATTTCAGGCTGGTACAGACACTATCTACACACCTGGGCTTGACGCACGTTATGTGCTTGAGTTGCCCGCTGGGACGGCCGCGAACAATGCAATTCATATGGGAGATATAGCGAACTTTACTATCTCAATGAATGGAATAGAGTAGCCATGAATGTCGTAATTGTCTTTGCGATCCTTGCTGTTGTGTTGTTTGTTTCAGCCTATATAACGCGACGCCACTTTGGTTTGCTTGGTCTCGCTCTTGCAGCTGGCTCGATCTTGAGTGGTATTTGGAGCTATGATGCTGGACTTGTCGTCAGCAGCGTAGGGATTTTTCCATCAGGTCCCATCACAACTGCCGCGACCTTATCGGCTATCGTGGTACTACCAGCGATTATTCTGTTATTTCATGACTATGCCTATAAAAACCCGATTGCACGTATTATTGGAGCTGCGCTCTTTACGCTGCTTGCGCTTGCATTCTTAGTTGAGCCACTTGGACACGCCTTTGTGCTGGAGGGCAAGGGAGCTAATGTCTACACGTGGCTGCAAAATAATAAAGACGTTATTATTAGTATCGGGATGATTCTTGCGGTAGTCGATCTGTTCTTTACGAAGCCTGCACACCTAGCTGAAAAACGCTCCAAACATTGACAAACCACCTCTATAAGTGGTACATTTTCTAGAGTTGTTTTACAGCAATTAACAATCTATATGGGACCATAGCTCAGCTGGTTAGAGCACCTGCCTTTTAAGCAGGGTGTCGTGGGTTCAAGCCCCACTGGTCCCTCCAAGAAAATACACTCATCTTACGATGGGTGTATTTTCTTAGTGACGGCGTAGCAGTTCGTCTCGGTGACGCTATAAGTATGGTCGGTATTATCTTTGGCATTTATGTGATTGTCCGAATTATCATCGCAAAAATAAGTATCTGATAATTAAACAGGCCATTTAGTATAAGTGCGCTCCACTAGTGCTCTATCTGTTATAATGAAATAAATAAGATTATAAATCTAGCGGAGATATTGATATGTCTGGTCATAGTAAGTGGTCAACAATTAAACGAGAAAAAGGCGCAAAAGATGCGAAGCGTGGTGCTGTTTTTACACGCATTGGCAATTTAATTGCAATCGCTGCTCGAAGTGGCACGGATCCAACAATGAATTCGACACTTGCTATGGCAATTGAAACGGCAAAGCAAGCAAATATGCCAGCAGCGAATATTCAAAGAGCAATTGATCGTGTTGCTGATAAGAACGCGGCTCAGCTTGAGGAGGCAACATATGAGGCGATGGGTCCAGGAGGTGTTGCGATAATTATTGAAACAGCAACAGACAACAAGAACCGTACGTTCCCCGATGTCAGGAGTGCTCTGACGAAGAATGGTGGACGTATAGCCGATGCCGGTAGTGTAACATTTCAGTTTACGCGCAAAGGAGTAATTCGCGTGGCCGCAAGTGGAGAAGATGCATTATTAACAATTCTTGATGCAGGCGCAGAAGATGCAACTGAGGAAGACGGTGAAATCATAGTTTACACGGAGCAAAAGGAACTAGCTAAAGTTCGCCAGGCAATTATAGATAGCGGTTTAAGCGTTCAAGAAGCAGAGCTGCAGTATGTACCAAATGGATCTGTTGTCATCGATGATCCCGAAACTGCAAAAAAAGTCTTCCGCATACTAGATGTCTTGGACGACATTGACGATGTTACTAATGTACATACGAATGCTGATATAGTCGTTGACCCAGCGGAATAGCCTATACTAAAGATATGAGAATTATTGGGATTGACCCAGGTACTGGCATTATGGGCTTTGGCGTTATTGAAGTGATCAAGGACAAAATGAAGCTTGTTGATGCAGGCGTGATTACGACACCAGCGCATACTGATCATAGTGAGCGGCTTGAAGATATTTTCGATAGCTTAACGAGCATTATTGCTCAAAACAGGCCAGACGAAATGTCGATTGAAAAACTCTTTTTTTCACAGAACATTACAACCGCAATGACCGTTGCGGAGGCCAGGGGAGTTGCGCTGCTCGTTGGCAGAAAGGCGAAGTTGCCTGTGAGTGAATATACGCCGCAGCAAATTAAGCAGTCACTGACTGGCTACGGCAAAGCTGATAAAAAACAGGTGCAAGAAATGGTTCGTTTGCAACTAGGCCTCAGTGAAGTACCAAAGCCTGATGATTGCGCAGATGCACTGGCGGCTGCAATTACTCATTCTCTGATGAGCCGGGGTATAATAAAAGAATGATTGCACATGTAAATGGCGTTGTGGCTGAAAAATTTGGAAGTGCTGTGATTGTTGATGTCGCCGGTGTTGGCTACGAGGTGCAAGTTGCTGCTGGTGATTACGACAGCGCAGTGCTTGGTGAGCTTGTAAAGTTCCATACATACCATCACATTCGTGAACAGTCACAAGAACTATTTGGTTTTTCTTCTTTGGCTGCCAAGAAGCTATTTGAACTGCTTATTACGGTACAGGGCGTTGGCCCTAAGGCAGCCTTGTCTATTTTGTCACTCGGCGACAGTGAGCAGGTTCGTAACGCCATCGCTAATAGCGACAGTGCCTATATTACACAGGCAAGTGGCGTGGGCAAACGAATTGCTGAGCGAGTTGTTGTTGATCTTTCAGATAAGGTTGGGCTGGCGATTCAAATTTCGCGAACGTCTGGTTCTTCAGTTTCAGCAACAAATGACGAAGCGCTTGAAGCACTGATGGCACTTGGCTATAGCCTTGTTGATGGTATGAAGGCTCTCGAAAGTGTGCCGGCAGATCTTCCAACTGCCGCTCGCGTAACTCAGGCACTGAGAGCGGGTTCATAATGGCGATCCAAAGAATCATTGATACAAGCGCTCACGAAGACCCAGACGAGGAGATTATCGAAGTAACACTTCGTCCACAAGATTTCTCAGAGTATGTTGGCCAAGATCGTTTAAAGAAAAATTTGAAACTTGCAATTGATGCTGCCAAAAAACGTGGAGAGCCAATTGATCACGTACTTCTCTATGGTCCTCCTGGACTTGGTAAGACAACAATGGCGAATGTGATAGCCCGTGAAATGGGTAAGAATATACGTGTCACGGCAGGACCAGCGATTGAAAAAGCGGGCGACCTTGCGAGTATTCTGACGAATCTCTCGGATGGCGACATCTTATTTATTGACGAGATTCACCGGCTTGGGCGCACAGTTGAAGAGGTACTCTACAGTGCGATGGAAGATTTTAAGCTCGATATTATGATCGGTAAAGGTCCAGCCGCGAGAAGTGTACGTCTTGATCTCCCGAAGTTTACAGTGATTGGTGCAACGACACGTACGGGTGCACTCTCTGCGCCACTACGCGATCGTTTTGGTCATATTCATCGCCTCGAGTTTTATACGCCAGATGAAATTGCGCAAATTATTACGCGTGCATCACGTATCCTCGAGAGCAAAATTAACGATGAAGCAGCAGCTATGCTTTCGACGCGTGCGCGACTCACTCCTCGTATTGCCAACCGTCTTTTAAAGCGTGTTCGTGATTACGCAGACGTCAATGGTGACGGCATCATTGACGGGCCAACAACAAAAGCCGCATTACAGCTTATGGAAGTAGATGAGCTTGGGCTTGATCCAGGTGACCGTAACCTACTGATGAGCATTATTGATAACTATGGCGATAATCCTGTGGGTCTTAATACGATTGCTGCGCTGACCGGTGATGAGATGACGACGATTGAAGATTTTTACGAACCATACCTTCTCCAGATTGGTTTTATTGAACGAACACCTCGTGGCCGACGCGTCACACCAAAGGGCTATAAACACGTCGGAAAATCACTTAATGAAAATCAACAGAAGTTGATATAATACCACTATGAACGATGACCAACCTCCAGTCGAAGACTACAGCCGTCCTGTCGCCTATGATGTGAATGGTCAACCGCTATATGCGCATCCTGCCGATGTAGCAACTGATCCAAAAGCGCCAATGTCTGTGCACGTGAGTCGTCCGGCAGACCCGCAGGCGGCGGTTATTGATGATGCGACCAAGCTAAAACACGATGAATCACGACGCCATTACCCAGCACTGAATCTGAGCGCCAGTGAATACGTTATTATGGAGGTTCGCAGGCATCCCATTGGACTTATTGTGCCGTTTATACTCGGTGTTTTCCTGGTGTCACTAAGCTTCGCGGTCTTATTTAACTATGACTTTGTTGCAAGGACACTTGGTCTGACAGGTGCAGCAGCGGATCCGGCGACGGTTTTTATGCCACTCCTCCTCTTCATTTTACTCATATGTCTTGGTATATATATTGCATATAGCGTGTATACCAACAACAGGTTTTATCTTACAAACGAAAGTGTGATTCAAGATATCCAAATGAGTTTATTCCATCGCCGTGAGCAGACGATTAGCCTTGGAAGTGTTGAAGATGCGAGTTTTGTGCAAGACGGTTTAATTCAAGAACTTGTTGACTATGGCACAATTCGTCTCAGCACAGTTGGCGACGAAGATACCTATACGTTCCCATTTGTTGGAAAACCCAAGGAACATATTGCTGTACTTAATGATGCCGTTGAGTCATTCAAAAACGGTCGACCAGTTACTGACGACCGATAGTGCTAGTTGTGGATGCTCGTTTTGACGAAGTCTGCTTCGTTTTCAAGTGTCGTTCGTAGCGTGTATGATGCACAGGCATTGTCTGTACAATTAACGGGCAGATAGCGGTAGTTACTTGAGCTGTCACCAACGGCTGCACCACTAGGATCGATGAAAAGTGCTGGATCAACCGATGGAAGGATTGTTTGGTTGATTGTCTTTGGGTAGGAGTTATGCTGTTTGTAGTAGACCTGTTCCAGGCCGTAGTACATGGCGTTAATAGCAGTTTTCCGCTCAGCATCACGAGCTGAGACCTGCAGGTTATTCTTTTGAACAAAGAAGATGGCACTGGCAATAGCGAGTACCGCCACGATGAGGATTAATTCGATAACTGTGAAGCCGGAAGAGCGTTTTGTCATTAGCTATATTATAGCAAATTGTTGTGCTTCATCGTATAATAATAGGTAGATTAAAGAGAGGGGACAACATGGCAGCGAAAAAGACGACAAAAGATCCACTTCAAGAGAAGCCAACCGCAACTGAGGGAAAGCTTAAAGCTTTAGGTTTAGCACAAGAGCAGATTAACAAGCAATTTGGTGATGGTGCTATTAGGCGCCTTGGCGACACAACAACTGTTGATGTTGAGCTCGTCAGTAGTGGCTCACTTTCTCTTGACCTTGCACTTGGTGGCGGCTATCCAAAAGGTCGAATCCTTGAGATTTATGGCCCTGAAAGCTCAGGCAAGACGACCCTCACGCTTCACGCGATTGCAGAAGTACAGAAGCTAGGTGGCACGGCTGCCTTTATTGATGCCGAACATGCGCTCGACCCTGCGTATGCACGTCGACTTGGTGTCGACACTGATAACTTGCTCGTGTCTCAACCCGATAACGGTGAGCAGGCACTTGAGATTGCTGAGACGTTGGTTCGCTCTAATGCAGTTGACCTTGTGGTGGTTGACTCGGTTGCTGCACTTGTGCCACAGGCTGAAATTGACGGCGACATGGGCGATAGCCATATGGGACTTCAAGCGCGACTTATGAGCCAAGCGCTTCGTAAGCTAACGGGTATTATTAGTAAGAGTAAAACAACAGTTATTTTCATTAACCAGATACGTATGAAGATTGGTGTGATGTTTGGTAATCCCGAAACCACAACTGGCGGTAACGCGCTCAAGTTTTACGCCTCACTACGTCTCGATATTCGTCGTACAGGGCAAATCAAGAACGGTGAGGACATTATCGGCAGCCGTACAAAAGTAAAGGTTGTGAAGAATAAGATTGCGCCACCTTTCCGCGTAGCAGAATTCGACATCATGTACAACGAAGGAATCAGCAAAACGGGTGATGTGCTAGACCTTGCAGTGCTTCACAACATCGTTGAGAAATCTGGTGCGTGGTTTGCCTATGCTGATGCCAAAATTGGCCAAGGCCGTGAAGCGAGTAAAGAATACTTGAAAGAAAATCCAAAGGTGCTTGCAGAGATTGAAAAGAAAGTTCGCGCTAAGGTGGCTGAAGAAGCCGCAGCCTAGTCTTTTATGAAGATAACTGCCATCGGCATTCAAACTCGAGATAAAAATCGCGTTAATGTATCGGTCGACGGCAAGTACCGCTTTAGTCTCGATGTCTTTCAGCTCGTCGACCTTGGGCTTAAGGTTGGAGCGGAATTTAGTGACAAAGAATTAACTGCACTCGAGCAGGAAAGTTTGTTCGGCAAGCTTTACGGCAGAGCACTTGAATACAGCCTTATGCGACCACATAGTGCTCGCGAAGTGCGAGACTACTTGTATAGTAAAACCAGAGACACCCGGACAAAAGAAGGCAACGTAAAAAAGGGTGTATCGACTGAGCTCACAACCAGGGCGTTTGATAGGCTGGTTGAAAAAGGCTATATCGATGATGAGAAGTTTGCTCGGTATTGGGTAGAGAACAGGTCGCTCCGAAAAGGTGCCAGCAAGCGCAAATTATCCTCAGAGCTATCTGCAAAAGGCGTGGAGCGTTCCATTATTGACCGTTTGCTGAGTGAAAGTGATCGTACTGACGAAAACGAACTCCAAAAGATAATAGAGAAAAAACGCTCGAAATACCCAGATGATCAAAAATTTATGATGTATTTGGCGCGTCAAGGCTTTTCGTACGATGATATTAAATCCGCACTATATAATTCTTAAAGTGCTTCGGGTCCTGCCCCGCCGACTGTCACCCGTCCTATACCTAGGTTCTAGGAAGTTATTTCTTTCTGTTCGACTTGTGGTGACGTGCGAAATGGGTTCACATATGAACGTCGCTCCGGTTGGATTTTTAGTTCTGGGTGTATTGCGGTTGAGCGCACGACAATTTGGTGATTATTAATTTCGACGATTTGTGAGCGGTGGATTAAAAGACCGGTCTCAGTAATACCCCTTATACCAGTGCGTCGAACATTGAGTTGTTCGATGACGAAGCTACTCGAGTCGAGACTGTAGTCATCTATTTTACCGAGTTTATGCTTTTGTTCGTCAATGACGCGCATACCAAGCAGGTTAAAACCAAGTTCATAGAGTTCTTGAATTTTAATGACATCACTAAGACCAATGAATTCGTCACTACTATCAACAATCATACCAATGTCACTGAGCTCACGTACATCTGCCATACGGACGAGGGAGGGATGCTCAGACAGTAACGGACCGTCGAGTATATACGCAACAATCTTAAGATTTGATGGATCAACAAGTGGTGAAGCAGTTTCAGCAAGTTTAGTACCGGTCTGGAGTCCCATAACGGGCGTGCCAATGAGACGTGAGCCAAGGAGAAGCATACTATTAGTATAAGCGTTTTTAGGCGAGGACGCTACCTATTCGCTAAATGGACTTATACGTCCCTTTGAGGTATCAATTGTTTGCGTATTATCAGCACTCGTATGAAGTTGATCGAGTTGGTCGATTGTTGCTTGGTCAAATGATGTTGAAGTACCGTTTTGTGAATAGCCAGATATATTAGTGGAAGACTGCAAGATGTTATTCAGTAGCATGACTGATGTTGCGAGGCCGCTTACAATGACAACAATAAATATTGTCACGTGATATCGTCTAAAAACCTCGGCGATTGGTTTAAAGATTGACTTCATACTTACGTTATTTTTCATAGTCTATTAATTAGTATACACATCTATGGAGATTTGATCTGTCTTCACCATGGTGCTGTCGCCTTCTTGACGCGTAAGGTTAATACTTGCTATCTGCATTTTTGGTATATTTGTCTCAACAAGACGAACAAACTTTAAGAGGCTGAGGTACGGCATAGGGCTTGTGAGGGAGACAGTAATGTTGGAAGAGCTAGGGGCTCCTGCGACGGCGGTGGTCGGTGCTAATGCAAAGCTATAGCTAGAGACGTTGAGCCCAGATTCTGTTGCATAGGCGTTGATATCATTTATGGCTTGGCTCTGATAGTTTGCGGTCGTTGCAAGGAGGCTAGCGGATTTAATAATCACATCTTGTTTCGCTGCTAGCTCAGCTTGTAATGTCTTAAGGGATTGGACGTCTTTGCCTGTGTTGGTTGAATCTGCAACCGTTTGTCCGACAACTTTTGAATATTCGACTAAAGCATTTTGCGCGAAGTAGAACCCTACCACAGCCAGACCAATAGAAAGAATGATCAACACAATAAGGAGTGATCGAAAGCCAACGGCGCTTATTCCTGATTTTTTCATTGGGCAGCGCCCTTATTAATAGTGAGACTCAAGGTAATACCAATTGGGTAGCCACTTGCTGCACTGGCTGAGCCTGGGGTAAGTGATTGGAAACTAACGCCTGAAAAAAGAGATGACCTTTGGAAGTTATCTTTTAACTTGAGGGCGTCAGCTGTACTCTTTGCATATGCCTGCAATGTAATTGGAGTGCCAAGTGCGGTTGGAGATAGGTTGAGGTTGCTAATAACAACGCCTGAGGGCATTGCCCCAGCGATACCTGTGAGGACCTTACTATAGAGCGTTTGCCTATCGAGGATGGTCTTAGCCGTTGAGAGGCTTGCTTTAAGGCTATCGGCTTGCTGTTGTACTGATGTGTATGATGTTGTTCGAGAGTGGTTTTCTTTGATGACGTTCTCTGCATTTGTTTTCGTGTTCGTGAGAACGACGTAGACGGTGGCGAAAATACCAGCCAAGAATAGGACTGCTAGGAAGATAATGATTATGTAGTTGAATAGGGCGACATTAGACCGAGCGGCACGAATTTCTTTCTTGACTTCATCGGGTAAGAGGTTGATCATTTCCAGATACTCCCCGGTGACACACTCGCAAGTCCCGCAACGGTGATATAGCGACTCCGAAACTGCTTTGCGGGTTCTGGAAGCTTACCGAAGTCAAGTTTTTGCCATGGGCTGGCGACACGAGCTGGCATTACGAGGGCATTCGTAAAGTACTCACCTATGCCTGGCATACTGCTCCCGCTTCCGACGACGAGGAGTTGTTCGAGCTTGTGTTCTTCGCTCATACGCTCATTGTAGTAACGGATAACCTTACGTGTTTCAGCAATGATACGCTCTAAACTAGGTGCGAGTGCGGCACTAATTTTTTCTTGACGGGGACCGGCGCTGAGGCCACTGAGTACCTTCAACTGGTGAGCATTTTCAAGCGTGACGCCGAGCTTTTTAGCGATATCAAGCGTAAATGTATTACCGCCGATAGCGAGACCACCCGTTACACGAATGGAGCCGCCTTCAAGAACGGCTATGTCGGTACTAGCTGGGCCAATATCAACTATGATTGTTGGTAGATGTCCGTCTTCGGTTGCGGTGAGCAGACGCCCGACAGCGCTAATGCCAGGCTCTACAAGCGTTGGGTGGAGACCGGCGCTCTCAACGGCAGCCACGCAGTTGTCGATGATAATTCGTGACATGGCACTCATGAGAACAGTGATTTCTTTTTTGTTACGTTCAATCACTTCGTAGTCAATGTAAAGGGTTGCTGCTGGGATTGGGATGTATTGATCTGCTTCCACTTCAACGGCGTCAGCCAAGGTTTTCTCGGTACTTGAGGGTACGACAAAGGTTCGCGAAAAGGTCCTCGCTGTTGGCACGCCAATCACCACGTGACTACTTGGTAAAACGCCAACGACTTTATCCTTTAATAGTGCTTGAATGTTGTCGGTAAGATAGGTGCTATCACCCTCGAGCGCCTCTTTCACTTTGATTGGTTCAAGGTCGACCGATCCGTACCCAAGTACAAGCCACCTTTTCGGATCAACAGCCATTACTTTAATACCAGTATTGCTGATATCAAGTCCGATAATCGGTTTGTCTCTATAGAATAATTTTGCCATGATGCCCACTAGTAAATACTGAGGCTATTATAGCATGAGCGGAATGGCCAGGCCACTGTTATTTGATGTTTTGTGCAAGACTTGCGATAGGGCTCATTACACTGGCTGCGATCAGTCCGACCATGCCACCCATGAGCACAATCATGACAGGCTCGATGATCGAACTTAGTCCTTCAATCGCAACGTCGACCTCTTCTTCGTAAAAGTCGGCAACCTTTACAAGTATAGTGTCGGTTTGACCGGTTTCTTCACCAACCGAGAGCATTTGGGAGACAATGGGTGGAAATAGCGGGTTTTTCGCAATGATAGAAGACAATGACTTCCCGTTCTTGACTTCTTTGGCAGCTTCATTAAGGGCTTCTTCGTAAACGACATTACCAATTGATCGTGAGGTGACACTCAGACATTCAAGTACAGCAACACCAGCACCCATCAGAGCTGAGAATGTACGTGCAAAGCGAGCAACGGCGACTTTCATAATAATCGTCCTTATGCCGGGAATCTTGAGAATGATAATATGAAAGTTTTTCTTACCCTTCGGCGTTTTTATGTAACGAAGCAGTGTGTAAATACCACCGCCGATAACTGGGAAGATAATATAGAAGTACGTTGTGATGACATGACTGAGGCCGAGCATAAAGATGGTAATACCAGGTAGCTTTGCATCCGGCCCACCAATGTCAGTCAGGATTTTACCGATCTGTGGAATCACAAAAATCATCAAGCCAAAAAAGGCTAAAACGGTAATACTGATGAGAACGGTTGGGTATGCCATAGCACTTTTAATCTTTTTGCGAATTGTGGCATTTTTCTCTTGTTGGAGGGCGAGACGCTTTAAGATTTCGTCGAGAATTCCGGCAGCTTCACCTGCTCGCACCATGTTAACGTAGACATCAGAAAATGTTTCAGGATGTTTACCTAGTGCATCACCAAGGCTCATACCACCTTCGACGTCCTTGATAATTACAGTGAGGACTTTTTTGAGAGGCTCGCTTTCAGCGTGTGATGAGAGAGAAGTAAGCGCTCGAATAATCGGCACACCGGCCCCCACCATGGCACTAAGCTGCCTGGTTGCCATCACTAGTTGGTCGTTTTTAACTCGTTTTGGTGCAAGGAACTTCGTAATTGAGCTCAGACCGTTTTGTGTGGCGCTTTGTTCTTTAACGCTCACTGGCTTGAGGCCTTGTTTAATAAGTGCGGCAATAACACTCGAGCGATCTGCCTGTTCGATGCTTCCGTTGACGACGTTGTGCTTTGCATCCGTAGCGATATAGGCAAATTGGGGCATACTACTCCTTATTTACCCTTAAGACTTCTTCAATAGTCGTTTCTCCACGAAGTGCTTTAATAAGACCATCAGTCTGCATGGTCGTCATGCCTTCAGTGATTGCTTGAGCCTGAATTTGGTCACTGGTTGCGTTGACCATAATGAGTTTTTGAATACTCTGGCTCATGGCCAAGACCTCGTAGATACCAACACGACTTTTGTAGCCATTGTGTGCATCCTCTTCGTTGTCGTTCGGATTAGCTCGCCACAGGGTAAGAATCCCATGTTCATTGGTACTAAGGGGTGCATCACCTCCTATACCTTCAGCGGCTGCGCGCTTTTCAAGCTCATGGATGTGGCTAAATCCAACGCCCGCAGGCAGGTTGAACATTTTTATAACGGCCATTTTCTCTTCCTCGGTTGGTGTGTAACTCTCGCGACTCGCTTTATTAAGGCGCCTCACAAGTCGCTGACCAACAACTGCCTTGACGGTACTTGCGATTAAGAATGGCTCAATATCCATATCGAGCAAACGTGGCAGGGTTGTAGCGGCATTGTTAGTGTGAAGTGTGCTGAACACAAGGTGTCCGGTCAGGGCCGCCTGCACGCCAAGGTTAGCAGTTTCACCATCACGGATCTCACCGATCATAATAATGTTTGGATCCTGACGGAGGAGGGCGCGCAGTCCGTTGGCGAAAGTCATACCTGCTTTTTCATTCGTTTGTGTCTGGTTAACACCAGCAATTTTGTATTCAACCGGGTCTTCGATGGTCGATATGTTAACGTCGGGTGTATTGAGGATAGATAGCACGCTAAAGAGGCTGGTTGACTTACCGCTACCAGTCGGTCCTGTTACAAGCACCATGCCGTTTGGCTCGGTCAGCGCGAGCTTCATAATTTCCAGAGAATGGCCCCAATACCCGAGAGACTCGAGCGTGACGGCTTGGTTCGACTCGTCTAGAATACGCATCACAACCTTTTCGCCATCCGCAATTGGAAGGGAACTGACACGCAGAGCGTATTGCTTACCGGCAACCTTAATCTTGAAACGTCCATCCTGCGGAACGCGCCGTTCGTCGATCTTTAGGTTACTGAGGATCTTGATACGACTTATCAGTGCACCAAGCACGTTCTTTGGTAGTCGGTTGACTTCCTTGAGGACTCCATCGATACGGTAGCGCACCTGGACAAACTCTTCTCGCGGCTCAATATGAATATCACTGGCGTTCGAGCGAATGGCATACTCAAGTAAGAGATTAACGGTTTGTGCAATTGGAGAATCTTCAGAAACCTCGTCTTCTGTGATTGTTTGAGAGGCCGTATCATCTTCACGTTGCACGTCAATAACTTCATTGAGTTCTTGGTTTACATCACCACGGTAGTTCTCAAGTGAGTCGATGATATTAGCATGTGTCGCGATATAAATTCGAGTGTTTTCGCCAATTTCTTTTTGAATAAAGTTAACAGCCTGGACATCATCAGGGTCTTCCATGGCAAGATGCTGAAGCCCATCAGCATCTACTTTAAAAAGGACAGCATTGTACTGCCTGGCAATGTGCTCAGGAATGCGTTCGATGACGTCACTTGGAATATCGCGTGGATCTATTTCAATAAAGGGAATTTGTGCGTAATCTGCAAATGCTTGAATAAGGGTTTTTTCATCAGTAACACCTTTTTCAATAACAAGTTCTTGAAGGGGGCGTCTTGAATGAATACCCTCATCTTTCAGGGCTGTGATTTGCTCTGCAGTAGCCACACCACTGCGCGCGAGCAACTTTTCGATGATTGCATCAGAAATACGCATACTGCTTACGCTCCATTGTAATTGACTGAGCAAAAATGCGCTAGATGGTATAATTATTGATAATGGTAATAGAGGTCACAAACGAACAAGAAATGAAGTCATTTGGCGCGAGGCTCGGGCGACTACTTCGAGGCGGTGAAGTGATTGAGTTAGTCGGAGATGTCGGAGCGGGTAAAACGACATTGACGAAGGGGATAGCGACGGGCCTCAATATTACAGAAGACGTCCAAAGCCCGAGCTTTACAATTAGTCGAGTGTATCCCGCCCGCGATGGCTTAACGCTTGCTCATTATGATTTTTATCGTTTGCAAGAAGCCGGCATTATGGGCGATGAATTAAAAGAAACAATTTTGAATCAAAAAACGATTACGATCATTGAATGGGGAGGTATTGTGGAAGGTGCATTACCGGTTGATCGACTGACGCTCAGTATTGTCGCACCGACCGAAACGGTGCGGCGGATCATTGTTGAGGCACATGGTACCAGAAGCCTAGAAATCGAGCACGGGCTATGATCCTCCTACTTGATACATCGACACCAATGTGTCGATTAACTCTTATTGAGGGTGAAATTCGCTATGATCACGAGTGGTTAGCTGATAGAGAACTTGCGAAAGGACTCTTAAAATATCTGCATGATCAACTACACGCTCACTCAAAAGTATGGCGCGATATTACGGCAATTGGCGTCTATGAAGGTCCTGGGAGCTTTACGGGTCTACGAATTGGCATGACGGTTCTTAATACTCTAGCCGACAGTGAGGCTATCCCAATTGTTGGCGGCACGGGCGAGTCATGGCAAGATGAAGCCTTGACTAAAATCCATGATGGTAAAAACGAGCAGATTGTTTTGCCACGCTACGGAAGCGATCCGATCATTACAAAACCACGAAAATAACTTGCAAAACGCACAGCAAAAAGACTACACTAAAGGTGGTCTTTTATAGACTTTGATTAACTTTTTGAAAACCGACGCCCTCCTGACCATCCTGCTCATTTGATACACAACAACACTTTATTCTGCGTCACTTTACAGAGGTCATCCGCGCGGAAAGGGATACTATGATAGAAGGAATTATTGCCGCTTTACTAGGGGTACTTGCTGGCGTTGGCGGAAGTACAGCTTACGTTCGTACTCGCACAGCGAGTGGAAAGAGCAAAGTAGACAAAGAAATTGCCACCGCTAAAAACAAGGCAAGTGATATTGTTTTAAAAGCGAAGGATGAGGCGCTACAACTTGTGAGTGATGCCAAAAAAGATGAAGGCGATCGTCGCAAGGAATGGCAAAAAACCGAAAATCGCCTGGCGGATCGCGAGAGCAATCTTGACCGTAAACTCGATGAACTTGATAAGCGTGCAGAAGGCCTCCGCGCACAGGAAGACGAAGTGGAAGGATTAAAAAATGAGATCCGTGACATTCGCACACGCCAGCAAGAAAAGCTTGAAAAGATTGCAGGGCTAAAAAAAGCAGATGCTGCCGATAAGCTGATGCAAATGACAGAAAAAGATATTAAGCAGGACCTTCTAGGCCTTGTTAACAAACTACAAAATGATGCCATGGAAACAGCTGAAGACAATGCGCAGATGATTCTTGTTACTGCCATGGAGCGCATGTCGTCTGAAGTAACAGCTGAGCGAACGGTTACTGCAGTCAAGCTCCAAGATGAAGAGATGAAGGGTCGCATTATTGGTAAGGAGGGCCGTAACATTCAGGCGCTCCAGCGCGCAACTGGTGTCGATATTCTTGTAGATGATACGCCTGGTATGATTATTCTCTCAAGCTTTGATCCGATTCGTCGTCAAGTTGCCCGTATTACCTTAGAGCAACTTATGAAGGATGGTCGTATCCATCCGGGACGCATTGAGGAAGTTGTTGCGAAGGCAGAAAAAGAGCTTGATAAGGAGATCACTCGCGCAGGTGAGGACGCAGCGCGCGAAGTAGGAGTTGTAGGTATACCTAAAGAAATGATTCGCCTGCTTGGTGAGCTGAAATATCGTACGAGTTACGGCCAGAATGTTTTAATGCATAGTACTGAAATGGCGCACTTAGCTGGACTTATTGCTGAAGAAATCGGTGCTGATGTACGTGTCACTAAAACAGCCACACTCCTTCATGATGTCGGTAAGGCAGTCTCACATAAGATTGAAGGCAAGCATCACCACGTTGGTGCTGAATTGGCTCGTAAGTACGGTATGAGTGAGGACATTGTTCATGCCATCGAAGCGCATCATGACGATATTGAAGCAACAACACCAGAAGCCCTTGTGGTTCGTATCTGTGACGCGCTGTCTGCGGCTCGACCCGGCGCACGTAATATTAGCGCCGAGAACTTCGTTGAGCGAATGCGCGATCTTGAAAACGTTGCACTGAGCTTCGCTGGCATTGAAAAGGCCTATGCTATTAGTGCCGGTCGTGAAGTGCGTATTATTGTCAGCCCAAAGACTGTTGATGATTTAAGCGCGATTAAACTCGCTCGTGATATTGCGGTGAAGATCGAAAGTACGATGCAGTACCCAGGTACGATCAAGGTCAATGTGATCCGTGAAACTCGTGCGATTGAATTCGCGAAGTAAAACTATTCGTTATTGTCGTCGAGGTTTACTTTAATAATTACATTTGATGGGCCAGCGTTTGGATCAAGCGCGATTGTCGCTGCTGAGACAGTTTTTGTCATAAGTTCATCATTACGGAGCGCGTCATCACGTGGTTTGCTTGATACAGTAAGACGCAAGTATTCACTACGGACAGATTTGAAGTGGAGTTCAGTAAAGGTAGATCCTGGGTACGGCTCTTCAAAATAGTCAAAGCCAGCAGCTTGAATTGCTTTTCGAAGTTCTGCGACAGTTGTCTGTACGTCCGCACCGCGTTCGTAGGTTTGCGAAGACGCGTAGGTACGACTTTTATCCCAACTATAGACCCGTTTGTCACCAAAGATATTTGAGCTTTGCAGTTGGTAATCATCATTGAGGTTCAGGCTTTTGTAAATCGCAGTGATGCGGTCTTTTCTCGTATTTATAGGAGCATTGACTCCGTTTACTTGGGAGTCTCGTAGCTGGTAGCCAAATGCGCCAGTGAGAAATGATAGTAGTAGAATACCGACAACGGCAATGATATATTTGGATTTGATCGTCATTTTTGTTTTCTTAGATTTTCTAACCATAGCGTCATTATCTATGAGCATAAGCATGAATGCAATGATTAAAGTGGATAAAATTCAGGGTGCTTGAAGGCTACGAGCGCAAAGATAATTGCCTCGGTGTAGTATGCCTCACGGTCAATCACATCGTCGGTGAGCAGGCCAATAGCCCCACCTGCCTGTTTAGAATTATTGCGACTAAAGACAATATCATCTGCCTCTCCTAGCTCCATGCCGCCGCGGATAAGCGTTGCAACCTCACCTGGCAAGAAGAATATACCCGTTTTACCTTTGCCGATACGACCATCGCTGCCGAGAATAACCATCCAGGCAAATGCAAACATATCGTCACCCGTATCTTCAATACCGCCCTCGAGCCCAATCCAATAATCGGCATGTGGTTGCATAGTCTTTGCATTGTTTGCACGGTTGAATGCACCTTGGTAAGTTTCATCGTTGCTTATTGGCTGGGCATTGACGCCTGATTCGGCTCCGACACCTTCTGCTTCAAACTCCTCGTCCGGGAACATGCGTTTAAAGCCACCAAGTGCTGCGGCAATTTTGACAGGATTTTTTGATGCAACAACAATTTTCTTCATGAGGCCATCATACTACAAGACAACACTCTATATAAAGAGTGGATATATACACCGACCTAGCGCACAGCCTTGACGTGTTATGTACCTAAGCGTAAGCTTAAAGGTACATAACGTAAAAGGAGAAATTATGAGAAAAACATGGTCCATACGTCATACAATTATGGCAGGAGCCATCGTCATAATGGGGGCGGTTGCGCCACTTGCGGCCTATGCGCTTCCTGCTCAAGCTGTAGAAGGCCAATCAAATGCACCGTCAACGACAACTACTAGTAAGCAATCCACTGGAACTGCTCAACAGGTGGCTGCGCAGACGCGCTTAGCTGACGCTAAACTAAAAGCATGTCAAGCACGTGAAACGGCCATTACGAACATCATGAGTCGTTTAAGTGATCGTGGAACTAAGCAACTTAGTGTCTTTACGACTATTGCAGGTCGTGTTGAGGCATTCTATACAAAGTCTGGTAAAACGCTTGCAAGCTATGACACGCTTGTTGCAGCAGTCGATAGCACAAAAGCAGCAGCAACGACTGCAGTTGACGGCGTGAAATCGACGAGTACAGGGTTTAGTTGTATAAGTACTGACCCAAAGGGCTTTGTGATGACATTTAAGACTAATCTTAAGGCTGAAATCGATGCGCTCAATGCATATAAGACGGCGATTAAGAATCTTATTGTCGGCGTACGTTCAGTACAAGGAACGACGAGTTCAACCGATGCAAGTAAGACAAGTGACACAACGACTACAACGCCAACTCAATCAACCACAACGACGAGTGGAGGTAACTAATCATGAAAAAATCACAACGCACATCCGGTTTTTCAATTGTTGAGCTAGTTGTTATCTTGCTCATTGTCGGATTGATCGGTTTTCTAGGGTACACCTTTTACAAGAATAGTCAGAAGACAACGACAAGTAATTCGGCGACAACATCATCAGTTGCGCCAACTGCTACTGTTCCTGTAGCACCAACAGTTTCATCAACATCTGATCTGACGACAGCCGCATCTGCACTCGATAGTACGAGTGGTCAGAATACATCCGACAGTACTCAGCTTGATAGTGAATTATCAAACTTCTGAGTTGTCTCATCGTATATTAAAAAGCCGTCCAATGGACGGCTTTTTAATTGGTCGGGGTGAAAGGACTCAAACCTTCGACCTCTCGGTCCCAAACCGAGCGCGCTATCAACTGCGCCACACCCCGATAGATGTGCTTAGCCGATTATAGCCTAAATGAGTGACTATTGCCAGTGGTAGCGGGTCTTTTGTTAGGAGACGGCTATGGTTGTGAGGCACACGATAAAACAGTATAATAATGAGTAATACATTATGAAAAACTCATTTGCAGCTGTGGCAAAAAGAATTAGCCAGATTCGTGGTATCGATTTTTTCGTCCTTGCTGGTGGAATTATTGTTTATACACTTGTCACCCTCCGTACGATTACGGCATCATCGATTTGGTTCGACGAAGCGTTTAGTGCCTATTTGACGAAGTTTAGCTTTGTAGATATTGTTCGCTACACTGCAACAGACGTGCATCCGCCGTTTTACTATTGGCTATTAAAGATCTGGACGAGTTTGTTTGGAACGAATGAGTTAGCATTTCGTTCAATGAGTTTATTCTTCGCTGCTGTCGCGATTGTATTTGGGTTCTTACTGGTACGACGTCTTTTTGGACGAAAAGCTGCGTGGCTGAGCCTGGCGTTTCTCGCTGTATCACCAATGCTCGTTCGCTACGGTCAGGAAGCTCGTATGTATACGCTTGTTGCAGCAATTGGTCTTGCTGCTACCTACACACTGACATTCGCAGTACAGTCAAAACGTCGTCGACCATGGGTAATATATGGCATTTTAGTAGCTTTTGGCATGCTGACGCATTACTTTATGGCATTTGTCTGGGTGACGCATTGGTTGTGGCGCTATATCGTGACAAGACAAACGGGTGCTCGAGGTAAAGAGCTGTGTAAACGATTTTTTGCAGGTGGTTGGAGATTTGCACATGTTATTGCTATTTGTATTTTTGCATTATGGCTGCCACTTATGGCAGTGCAGCTAACGTCTATTCAAAGTACAGGATTTTGGATCGGGTCGGTGGGCATTGATACGTTGCCGGGATACGTGACGAATGTTCTTTACTATCTTGAGCACGGCAAAGCAACCGGTTGGTATGGTGCGATCGCAATCATCGTCGTGACTAGCATCACCGTTTTTGGCATCAGGCTGTATAAGACACTTAATCAAAAACAGCGACAGAACTATTTACTACTCCTTCTTCTTGCCGTTGCGCCAGTTGTATTACTTTTCGTTGCTTCACTACCACCATTAAAACCGTCATTTGTTGAGCGTTATATCATGACCTCAGTCCTCAGTTTCTCGCTTGTCGCTAGTGTGACGATTGTGCTTGGTATGAGACACCTCAAAGCTCGCTGGCAAGTCCTTATTTCACTTCTCATTGTTGGCAGTATGATACTTGGAGTATCGAACGTGTATTACTACGGGAATTACAATAAAAATAGCAGCGTAGAGGTACTGACAAAGCAACTGGTAGCGGAAGTTGACAGTAAAGCGAAGCCGGGTGAGCCAATCATTGCAAGCTCACCATGGATATTTTATGAAGCAGTTTTCTACGATACAAAGGATCACCCGGTCTACTTTATTAACGCTGACACGCAGTATATTTATGGCTCACTTGATATGTTGAAATATAGTAATGCTCATAAGATTAATGATCTCGTAGCGTTTACAAAAGAACACCCGACGGTTTGGTATATTGGTTACACCACTGATCAAACGATTAAACCAGCAAGAGACAACTGGTCGCTGCTGCAATCAATCTCACTCCACGACAGCATAGATAATGTAGACATGTATAAAGCTGGTGAGTTTAAGACGAACTAGCGCGGAACAATTTTTTGCACGAAGGGAAGTTGGAGAAGTATCCATACAATGCCAATAGCAACACCACCAAGTAGTGTATTAACAATGATATTTCCTCCTGAAACTGTCACGAAACTAATAGCGGACAGTGCAAGACCATGTAAAATGTAGGCAGTCAGTGAACGAGTGCCAAATGGCAGCAATAAACGACCGAGGTATTTCGAGATGAAACTGTCAAACTTTGCAAATAGTAATATAAATCCGCCGAACCATAAGAATGCCATCAGTAGTCGCCAGATACTAATCGTATCCTTATTAAAGTAACCGTTACCTACTTTGTCACCAATGTCTTCAAGGATGCCAGGAATAAATGTAAAGGCTGCAGATGTAGCAATCGTGAGGCCTGTGAGTATCCAGATTGTCCAGGTAAAAATAGCTCGGCGACGACGGGCGAGTGATTTCCATGCTTTTTGGATATCTTCAAGGTGGAAGCCAGCGATACTTGGAATGAAGAAAAGAACCTGCCACTGGAGTGCCTCGGTATGAGTTTGCCATCCCAAAATGAGCAACAAGAAACTAATAAGTGCAACAGCCCATGCGCGGCCATGCCTAAAGAGCCAAACAGCACATGGTGCGGCCGCCAGGAAAATGGCGTAGAGCGTGAGGAAGTGTAGCCAGACCCAGGTGTATTGCAACGTGAGAGTTTCAGAAATGAGATGTGGCCAATCACCAATATCCATTGGCGTTGCAGGTGCGCCGCCCTTAAAGCTGATATACCAGACGATCGCGACGTATACAAAAGTTCCGATAACAGACCACACGTAAAGCAGGAGTGAACGCTTGAGAAGATGCGTAGTGACCGTACGCATGGGAAGCGTTTTATTTTTATGACCCCGGACATATCCCACTAACAGGCCAGATATAATGACAAAGCCTTCAGCTGCTGTGACCCATAACCACGCTTGGCCCGTAAAAATGCTGAGAGCACTCGGCCACCGACTGAGGTGGTCAATAATGATAACTATAATGAAGAAGCCACGTAAATAATCGAGAGTAAGTAGTCGGTTCTTTTTTATCACTTCAGACACTTAGACCTATTATACAGACTTATCTGAGATGCGGCTGGGGGTGATGAGATGATACAATCGATATATGAAACAACCCCCATATATCGCGCCTGATTTTACCTTACCAGATGAATCTTCTACAATGCGCTCATTATCGGAATATAAAAACAAGTGGGTTGTCCTTTATTTTTATCCTAAAGACGATACGCCCGGTTGTACTGTTGAAGCATGTAGCTTACGTGATGCACGTGATGAGCTCGCAGATTTAGGGGCGGAAGTCATAGGCATTAGTAAAGATGAGGCCGATGCGCACGAAAAGTTTAAGGCAAAGAATAACCTTAATTTTGTGCTATTAACGGATGCGGATGGTTCTGTTATCGATATGTATGGTGCATGGGGTAAAAAGCAATTCGGCCAAGAAGGAATACTACGCAAAACATTTATCATTGATCCAAAAGGTACGGTTGTGAAGGTGTATGGACGTGTCACACCACTTGGTCACGGTGATCAAGTTATTGCTGATATTCGTCGGCTTACTACAAAGTAATAATTCGGGGGCTATTATTTATCGTGGACGCTTGAGGGCCGCTTTTCGGGCGAGGTCGGCAAAGTGGTCGTCAATAAGATCATCGCTCATCTCACTATATTTTTTAACGACCGCCTTACGTATGAAAAAATCTGCAAGCTCAGGGTTCTTTGGCAATACCGAGCCGTGTAGGTAAGTCCCGATGACGTTCTTGTAACGAGCGCCTTCATATATATCGGCTGTATTATTACCAGCTCCAAGACGTACGACGCCCAGAGGTACTGCATGTTCACCGAGAAAGGTTTGTCCACTGTGATTTTCATATCCGATGAGGTCACCAAACTGTTTTGAGTCGACAATAATATTACCAATGAGACGTTCCGATTCACCATAGGTTTCAACATCGAGAATGCCAATGCCTTGTAACGTTTCGCCCGATTTTGTTTTGAAAAAATGTCCGAATAGTTGATAGAGTCCACAGACGACTAACATTGGCGTACCAGAATCGGCAAGTGCCCTCAGCGTGGGCGCAATTACCTGTAGGTCATCAACAATTCTATCTTGCCCACTATCTTGGCCACCACCACCAACGATAATATCAACATCATGAGGAAATGTGTCACCTGGATTATATGCAAGGCAAATGACTTCATACCCGTACCATTCTAGGCGGCGTTGTAATACGAGCATGTTGCCATTATCGCCATAGATATTCATGTCTTTGGGGTACAGTTGCAGAAGTCTGATCACTTGTTTACTCATCCTAATACCTCTACGTGCGCGACTTTACCTAGTTCTCGACGAAGTGTCAGCATTGCCGTGTAGGTGCAATAAATGCGTTTTGGTGAATCAGGCACAGCACTAAGAAAGTGTTCGAGTGCTTTTTTGAGCGACGGTATGACGTCTGAAAATGGAACCTCATCGTATTGTAAACGCAGCGCCATGTCATATGCTCGAATGCCAGCGACGGTACTGACGCCGTGTTCTTTGAGAGATTCAAATGAGACGTCCCAAAGCCATGACATATCACGGCCATCGGCGTAGTTATCGTTAATAGCAATCATTGTTTCATAACCCATTGGTGGGAACGACTCGAGTCCTAAACGAAAGCCCGATGGGTTTTTAACAAGAACGAGCTCAACTGGGTGTCCCTTCACGAGAATGGTTTCACCACGCCCAAACGCCGGAGTTACCTGTGACAATGCTGTTACAAGCTTCGTATTATCCACAGCGTCGCCAAGTATTGCACGCACGAGTGAGAGTGCAGCTGCGGCGTTGAAGACGTTATATATGCCATTTAACTTCAACCGCGTGGTGATGTCTTTTGACCCAATACGAAACGTGGCCGAGGTGCCATCAAATGCTTGAAGGGTGACGTCAGCAACAGTTGTGTTGAGTCGTTTTGACGACGCATGAAGGTCATCGTCACTTGGGAAGGTCGCGAGTAGGTCTGGGGCGAGCCCAAAAAACTGTGATGACTGATCAGTCATCTTGAGTTGTGAGATACGTGGATCTTCACGGTTAAGAACAACGGTATCGGTTGTGGCAGATGCGATAACTTGCAGCAGACGAGTTGTTGTGTCAATTTCGCCGAATCGATCGAGCTGGTCGCGCATGACGTTTAAAATAAGGCTAAACCGAGGAGGAATTGTTTTGACGAAATGAACAGCGTGCGCTTCGTCAAGCTCTAAAACGGCAATATCTGCAGTTAGTACACCGTGAATATCAATTTCACCAAGCAGTGCAGCTGCAACACCCCGCGTGAAATTACTCCCAGTACGATTCGTAAATACTTTTAGTCCCTGGCTCTCCAGAAGTTCGACGACCATCTTCGTTGTTGTCGTTTTACCATTGGTACCACTAATGACGACAACACCATGAGGGAGTGTGGCAAGGGTATCTTTTATAAATGCAGGGTCGATCTTTTCAACAACAAGCCCTGGTAAGGCAGATCCACCACCGCGAAGTCTCGCAGCGGCTCGCACGGCTTTTCCAAGGATCGTTACATAGGTCTTAGGCATATGGTCTATTATAACGTAAGCAGGTATAATGAAGACATGTTTTTGGTGGGTATTCTCTCTTGGTGGTATGGTAGCGGCTGGAAGCAACGCCTTCACGCGATACTCAGTCGACTCGCGCAGGTGAGTGATTACTTTTCGATAGGACTCTTGCTTTCAACACTCTTTGCACCATTTCGGCAGATTTCAGCCGGTGGAGTCGGCGGCTCGTTGTCACAGCAGATGAGAGGGCTCTTTGATCAGTTATTGTCGCGCGTCATTGGGCTATTTGTACGACTTGTCATGATACTCTTTGGCATTATTACGATACTCCTTGTGGGTCTTTGGGGCGCAGTCGTGCTCGTCATGTGGGTAGTTGTACCTATGTTCCCGGTTATTGGGCTCATCATGACCGTTATTGGATGGGTTCCTCTATGGCAGTAACATTTGATTATCATAGTTTCCGTGCTGAAAAAGCTCGGATTGTACGTAAGATCAGTAAAACGATCGTACTGCTACTTGGTTTTGCGACAGTTATCCTTTTGGTAGTAGGCTCGCTGCTTATTTTTAGTGGTTTCGCGCTCGGTTGGGTTGTCATTGGCTGTGCGGCAATTCCAGCCATGATCATTGAATGGAAACATGGTGAACTAGCGACACTCGTTCCTTTTAAAGATGATAGTTCTATTGACGGTCTCCTCGCTGCCGATGTCTTAGGCTTACTCCCGAAGCAGCCGAGTCCGCTAGACGTCGCAACGGTCATCGGACTAACGTCACAAGTCCATTTCTTCGCAGCGCGCTTTGGGGTCGGGGCTGGGTTCTTACAGGAGATTGCCTCAAAAGACGCGCAGGATATTACCGCCCTTTGGGAGGAGGCCCTAAAGGTACGAGAGATGACACATACCCCAACGATATCGGCAGGTGTCCTGCTTGTCGCCCTCGTGAGACTTCATCCTAACAGTGATTCACTGCTTGCTCACGTACAGCTTTCGGTTGACGATTTGCTGTACGGCATTGATTGGCTTAACTCGATTGAAGATTTGATTGAGCGGGAAAAACAGCCGCGAAAAACAGGTGGTGTTGCACGCGATTGGTCTTTTGGGTGGATTCCACTTTTGTCACGTTTTGGACAGAATATCTCTCAAGGTTCAATAGGTGCCACATTTGGACTAGAGGCACACCAGGATGCACTTGATACACTGCTCCACGCTCTCGGTTCGAAAGGTGGTAACAACGCAGTTCTTGTTGGACCAACCGGTAGCGGTAAAACGGAAATCGTGCAGGCGTTTGCAAAGCAACTACTTGATGGAAAAAGCAGTACACCACCAAGTCTTCTTTTTCATCAAGTATTTGTGCTTAGCGCCTCAAGCCTTATTTCGACTGCTCCGGGGAGAGGTGAGCTTGAAACACTTATCACTCAAATCTTAAGTGAAGCCTATAACGCCAAGAATATTATTATTTGTCTTGATGATGCGCAGTTATTTTTTGAAGAGGGTATTGGCTCTGTTGACTTAAGTAACACGCTTCTTCCAATTATAAAAGCGGGACGTCTGCCAATGATTCTGACAATGAATGAACAGCGCTATCTTCAAATTAGTCAGCGCAACGTTGAGATGACGAGTGTGCTTGGTAAAATTATGGTTCCTTCCGCAACGCGAGAAGAGACAATGAAGGCTATGCGCAATAAAGTACTGACCTATGAATATAAGCAAAATGTGACGTATATGTACCAAGCGCTTGTTGAAGCGTATCGGTTGGGTGAGCGTTATGTCCACGATATAGCTATGCCAGCACAGGCACTAGGACTTCTTAAGTCAGCAGCGGAATATAGTGAAGATGGTTTGGTAACTGCGCATTCAGTGCAACAGGCAATTGAAAAAACAATGGATGTAAAAGTTGGTACGGCTAGCCGTGATGACGAGCGAGAAAAACTACTCCGTCTTGAGGACCTTATTCACGAACATATGATTAATCAAAAGCGAGCCGTGACTGTCGTGAGTGACGCCTTGCGCCGGGCTCGTGCTGGTGTACGAAATCAAAATCGACCAATTGGTACATTCCTTTTCTTGGGACCAACAGGTGTTGGAAAGACAGAGCTCGCTAAGGCGCTCGCCAACGTCTATTTTGGAGGTGAAGATCATATCATACGGCTTGATATGAATGAGTTTGTATCGAGCGGAGATGTATCTCGGTTGATTGCGGACGGCGCTGATAATGCTGGTAGCTTGACAGCACATGTCATGAAGCAACCATTTAGCGTTATCTTGCTTGATGAGATAGAAAAGGCACATCCTAACGTTTTGACGATGTTCTTGCAGGTGCTGGATGAGGGGATCTTGCGTGATGTGAAGGGCAGGGAAGTAAGCTTTCGCGATGCAATTATTATCGCAACGAGCAATGCAGGTGCTGATAGAATTCGTGAGCAGATTGAGCGAGGCCTCGCGATTGATCAGTTTGAAGATCAATTTGTTGATGAACTTATTAATAGTAACCAGTTTCGCCCAGAGTTTTTGAATCGTTTTGATGAGATTGTTATGTTTACGCCGCTCGGCAAGAGTGAGCTTCTACAAGTAGTTGATCTGATATTAGCCGATGTCAATAAAACACTCTCACTTCAAAAAGTATCGGTCGCAGTATCAGACGACGCCAAAGCGTATTTGGTCGAGGCCGGCTATGACCCACGTCTTGGTGCCCGACCAATGAGACGTATTGTGCAACGCGCGGTTGAAAATACAGTTGCAAAACAAGTGCTGTCTGGTGACGTGGAGGCAGGTGGAGTTGTGGAGATTAGCTTAGAGCAAGTGCAGGCAATTGTAAGTACTAAGCAAGCCGCCGATCAAATTGCAGCTGCTAGCTAGGCACGAATAATTTCGATAGTATCACCTATAATTCGTATGATTTTTGACGGTGTATCACTTACCTGCCCAGATTCATAAAAATTAACATTGTCAGCAAAGTATTGTTTTGCTTCTGTGATGTTTGTTGCTGGTGGAAAACCTTCTGGATTCGCACTCGGTGCGACAAGCGGACCAGTCCGCCGAATAAGCGCCCTTAACTCGTCTTTCGCGGGTAAACGAAAGGCGAGCGTATGGGTACCACGATGAAGGTATGTAAATGTATCACCAGGACAATCGAGGATGATGCTGACAGGCCCTGGCCAATAATTATCCAATTTTTTTGTGAGGGAACTATCTATCCCAATACCAAATTGTAAAACGTCCTCAATCTTTGAGATCAGAATAATAAACGGCTTGGCAGGCGTCCGTTTTTTGATGTTATAAATTCTTTCGACTGGCTTACTATTAAGCGCTTGACCGACGATACCATAAATAGTATCGGTTGCGATAATACCGATTCCGCCATTTTTCAAAACAGTACTTATTTCTTGCATGTGTTTAACTCTAAATAATAAATAGACGACCAAGTCATCTATTTATTATGGGGCGAATGATGGGGATTGAACCCACTACCTACGGAACCACAACCCGTCGCTCTAACCAAATGAGCTACATTCGCCGTACTTCATTAACTAGATCATTGTAACAGATTGAAGTCTATATGAAAATACAGTATAATGACCTATATTGCGGGCGTCGTATAATGGCTAATATGCCTGCCTTCCAAGCAAGCGATGAGAGTTCGATTCTCTCCGCCCGCACCACAGATAGATCATTGGAGACGTCAGAACTTTTCTGACGTTTTTTTGTTTATGCTTGCATAAAGCTATATTTTGATACATTATACTTGTACCCTCAAAGAAAAGAGCGTACCATGGCCACACCACGTGTTCAAAAGACCGAAGCGGAGCTTCAAGAAATGCGGAAAATCAACAACCCGCACAATGAACCCACTGGGCATTTCACAGGGAGGTGTTCAAGATGTGGGTCGAAAGATCTGTGGGATGACAGCACCGCCTATGGATGCAACGACTGCGACGCAATATTTTTTACGGGCTAGGCCTCATGACCGACCGTTTGAGCAGATTGCTCCGTGTCGATGACATGGGGCCTTCTGCTTTCCAGACTTAGTGTTGTCGCTGCCTAAAATTGTTGCAAGTTCCTCTAAATGTTAGAATAATCAAGCAATGCTGTCCTAACTTCAGAGAGAACGGTGCACCACGGATAGATCATTGGAGACGTTAGAACTTTTCTGGCGTTTTTTGTTAGTTCAAATTAAAGTCGTTTAGTAAATTTGTGACAACTCTGCGCGCATCGAGTGAATCAACAATCTTCCAAAAGAGTCTCATATCAAATTCAGGATGTCGGAATAAATCAGTGAAGTCATTTAAGTCATTGTGATGTTCTCGTCTTCCGATTAACTTGAAGACCGCAATCTTTTCAGAAGGTACTAAATTGATATTCCGATCCTCAAATTTTACGGACACCATTTCTAATGGAGGCGTGCAATATACCCGATCGTCGGCAATTGCAGCATATCGACTGAGAAAGTCTATTGAACCATCATCGACAGGCGTAGATTTAACCATACTTACATTTGGTCTCTCGATGGTTTCTAGTAATAAACCGAATAGCTTATTTGCACTCTCGTGTGCTTCATCAGTAAACATAATGTCAACGTCGTGTGGAAAACGAGTATTACCTTGAACGTAGAGCGCAAAGCTGCCGCCAATATTATAAGGAATGTGAGCATCTTCCATTTTTCTCAAAATAACATCCAACTTTGGGAAATGAGAAACTGCTTTTTTAAACCTTTCAGAATCTGTTTTCATAATTCGTATTATATAGTAATACCAATCAGAATAGTTCGGACTTCATCTACTATGGTGCACCACAGATAGGCCATTCGAGACGTCAGAACTTTCTGGCGTTTTTTGTTACAATGAATGTAATGAGCGAATTCACACATCCAGCACTCGACGTGCAAAAAGACAAACCGTTGGTCTATACGGCAATGTCTAAGCACCTTTTTTACTTTCGTATGTTTATCTCAGTCTTTGTTCTCGAAAATGGTGGAGTACCGTTAAACCCATTTATGGTCTTTGACTATTTTTTGCTCGATGCAGTAGATCGTGATGTTGTCCGTGAAGGAAATAATAATCTTGTAAAAAGATGCGACGAGGTCTGGGTTTTTGGCGCTGTAAGCAATGGTGTCCTGGCCGAGATTCAAATTGCAAATGAACAAGGAAAACCCGTTAAATATTTTGCCGTAGAGAAACCACATAATATTCTTGAAACTACAAAAGAAAAAGTCGAAATGGAAGATGAAGTCGCTGACATGCGACACTTGCTCTAGGTTCCTATAAATCGCAAGATTGTTCGGACTTCGTCTAAAACGGTGTACTACAAACGAATACTCCGATGGAGTGTTCGTTCGTTTTCGGCTATAATAAACCAGTACGCCCCGGTAGCTCAGTGGATAGAGCAGAGGACTTCTAAGCCTAAGGCCGTTGGTTCGATCCCAACCCGGGGTACCAAAATGATTATGGTTTACTCTGATTCACCGAGAGTGTATTCTTTATTTAAGTAAGGAGTAAGTTGATGACATTATTATCTCGAGAATATCCAGAAGGACAAGCTGAGGATTCTCCTAGTATTGAAGTATTGGGCAAACAACTTTCGAGTATAGGATTTGAAGCGGTGAGGCGAGCGGCTACAGAATCAACTGTTGGTTTATATCCAGCTGTTTATGGTGAGATCTTAGACCAACAAGCTGCAGCCGAATCCTTAATACGAAGTATCATTGAAGAGGGTAATGTTGTGACCCTTGAATTAGAGTCGAGAATTAGAACTGTTACAGGAATTAGCGAAGTAAACTTCAATAGGGTTATAGGCATTTTGACGCAAAACAAAGTTATCTCATATGTAGGATCAGGTTATGCGAAATCAAAGACTCATAAAGATTTAATTGCCGGCCTGAACTTAGTATCAGAACAATAAGGTTCTAACTTTCACTAAAGTGCTGTACCAAATTTATTTGAAAACAAAAGCCCTCGTATCATCACGGGGGCTTTTGCGCGCTGTGACAACACGAGGGTTAAACCTCACCAGTAGGGTAGTTGCTCTGGATCACGTCCACTCAGCCACAGCTTTAGCTCTGCATCGAAGACGTTGTATTTGCCGAACAGCACAAGAGTGATAAACAGCGCTAGGCTGATGATCGCGCTCAGCGCTATGCCAGCCCACTCGTTCTTCACCACACTCATAATGAGCGCAGCGCAGAGAAGCGAAATGCCTGCGACGATCGTCACGACGACCACACACACCACGATGAACGGAATCCACCGGGCAAATAAGCAGTATGCGCGGCTTCGCCATGGGGGCACACTCCAGAGGTACTTCATCTGCCGTTCATTCATTTTTAGCGAGATCATAATTACTCCAAAAAACTAACCGGTCTGAGGATCATTACATCATATAATTATTAATTTATTTTGTCAATAAAGTTCTGCTGAATTCCACCTCAAATCGCA
>DIZB01000001.1 GCA_002427805.1 Candidatus Saccharibacteria bacterium UBA6039 | reverse complement strand
GCGATTTGAGGTGGAATTCAGCCGCTCGTAATTGATACAACTAAACATATGTGTTATAATACAACTATGGTATACAACCAAAACTACCACGAACATATTCTGCCGGAGCGAATCGGTTAGTTTAGTTGTATAAATTCTTATAAATAAAACGCCGAGTCAATCGCTTCGGCGTTTTTATATAGCAAAACTACTTTTAAAGGAGAATAAAATGTCTAAATTAGAAAATTATAAAGAAATAATGGTTTCAAAAGGAAATCTACCAGAAGCATCTAGGTGGCTGGAAGAAAATGGGTTTTACCGTCCAGAATTCGCTGCGAGGTGTCTTCACATATCGTGACCCGGTGGATCGAGTATATCGCCTCAAGCGCGACAAGGAGATTGTTACAAACGTAGCTTATTCGGAGTTTGATACGTTTGGCCTTGTCGGCTCGGATGCCGTAGAGGAAGGGTTTATCGACCGTTTCAATGGCCCTAGTCCTATTAGGGCCGAGCTTGTCGCGGCAATACGCGGCTTACGTTTTGCGCTTGCGACTACGGGTGGCAAACTTGATAAGGTTAAATCGAAGTTCGAAAAGGGTGAGCCTTTTACTATAGTTACATCGTACCCAAATATTGCCCGATTTGCACTTGGCGGGTGTGGCGCGCAAGTAGTTGATTTATGGGGAGAAGATAAAGTGCCCCTTGGTGGAATTGAAACATATCCCGACCAATACCCATACAAGGTCGATGCGATATTTGAACTGGTAAGAAGCGGTGATTCGTTACGTGACAATGGACTCGAAATCATAGCTGACAATCTAATGGATGTTGACCTCATGATGGTCTACAAAGGAGAAGAATGATGAATAATCTAACAGATATAAGTGGCTTGCAACCACCTGGTAATGATGAGACAATTAAGGCAATGAGTGGACTGTCTTCACAACCATACAAAGGTACTCGGGATTATTACCCCGAGGACAAGCGAATACAAAACTACATCTTTCAGACGTGGCGAACGGTTTCAGAGAGCTTTGGCTATGAAGAATACGGTGCTCCAACGCTCGAACCACTCGAAGTATATGCCGCGAAGAGTGGTGATGAACTTGCCAATCAGCAAACCTATACATTCACAGATCGTGGGGGTCGTATTGTGGCAATCCGCCCTGAAATGACGCCTAGCATTAGTCGTATGGTTGCAGCTCGTCGCCAAGAACTTGCTTACCCAGCCAGGCTCTATAGTATTGCTAACTTTATGCGTTATGAACGTCCTCAACGCGGCCGTGAGCGTGAGTTTTGGCAGTTGAACGTCGATATCTTTGGCGTTGATGAGATTGTGGCAGATGCAGAGCTTATACAAATGGCCGATAGCCTGATGAAACAATTTGGTGCCGGTGCAAGCGATTACCAGATTAAAGTGAATAACCGCACGCTTATTAACTACATGATGGCACAGTACCTTGAGCTTGACGCTAGCCAGGCACAGCTGATGGTGAAGTTGTTTGATCGAAAAGATAAGATCTCCGAGAGTGATTTTGACGACCAGGCAAGTGAAATCTTGGCAACAACAGCAAATGAATCTCTTGATAAAATTAAAGGCCTCATGAGTGCGAAATCGATGGCTGATTTACCAGTTGAGCTTCGTAACAGTGAGGCAACCAAAGACATTCAGGAACTGTTCACATTACTTGAAAGAGCTGGTGTAACAAATGCGGTCTTTGATATTACGTTGATGCGCGGCCTTGATTACTATACCGGCACTGTCTTTGAAGTGTTTGATACTGATCCAGATAACAATCGTTCAATCCTTGGTGGAGGACGATATGACGGACTTGTTGGCTTATTTGGCGCCGAGCCAATCTCTGCTGTTGGCATGGCGCAGGGCGGCACGACGATCGAGAATTTCCTTACCGTTCACAAGTTGCTACCCGTACTTAGTTCGACGACCGATATCTACGTTATTGCACTTGGCGATGTGAGTGCAGATGCTGCAATTGTAGCGGGCGAACTCCGGGCAAAAGGCCTTAATATAGAGCTTGATAGTACGACGCGAAAACTTGATCGGCAGATAAAGACAGCGCTAAAGAAGCAGATTCCTTACATGCTGTTCGTTGGTAGCGATGAAGTGAAAAGTCAGATATATACGCTTAAAAATACGCTTACGCTTGATGAAGCAAAGCTTAGTCTTGATCAAATAGTGACACTACTGATATCTTCTGTAGCGTAGCGTACGATTTGGTCACGTCGCCGCCGTTTGCTATACTCATTGGAGTATGAAAACCACCATTAAACAACTATCCGACACGAAATTAGAAGTAACAATTACACTTGGTGCCAAAGAGCTTGACGACGCACATAAGGTTGCGCTTTCAAAGCTTGCCAAGTCCGTGAAGGTTCCAGGCTTTCGAAAAGGCAAAGTGCCACTTGCTGTTGCGGAGAAAAATATTGACCCACAGGCGCTACAGGAACAGCTTCTTGATGATGCGGTCAGCAAGGCAGTCGCAGCTAGTTTTGTAGAGCACGAGATCCAGGCGTTAGAGCGCCCGGCCGTTGATGTAAAAAAATATGTGCCAGGTGAGTCGCTCGAATTCACGGCTGAGGCTGAAGTACTTCCGAAAGTAACGCTTGGAGACTATCGTAACCTTAAGTCGAAGGCTAACCCCGTGGCGATAACTGCAAAAGAGGTTGATGAAGTCATCGAGCGAATTCAAAAAGGTTTTGCGACCAAAAAAGAAGTAACGCGTGCTGCTATTTTAGGTGACGAAACAGTTATCGATTTCGTTGGTAAAAAAGATGATATTGCATTTGATGGTGGGACAGGAACTGATTACAGTCTGACACTCGGTAGCCAGTCTTTTATCCCTGGCTTTGAGGAAGGCATTGTTGGCCATACACCAGGTGAAACGTTCGACATTGATCTCAAATTCCCTTCAGACTACCATGTGGCGGATCTTAAGGGGCAAGAAGTTACCTTTACGACAACACTCAAGTCAATTACAGAACTTGAGCTTCCAAAAATTGATAATGACTTTGCAGCTAAGGCCGGTCCATTTAAGACTGCAGTTGAAATGAAGGCCGATATTAAGCGTGAATTAAAAGCGCAAAAAGAACGCGAAGCAATCGAGAAACTGAAGGAAGCGCTCGCTGAGGAACTCGCTGAAGTATCAAAAGTACCAACGCCTGAAGCATTGATTCACGATCAAGTACATAGCTTGCAACGCGATGTGCAGCAAAACCTGCAGTATCAAGGCATGACTCTCGAGCAGTACCTTGAGAACTTAGGCATGAGCGCGGATGAATGGCATGATAGTACTGAGCTACGTGAGCAAGCGACGACGCGCGTCAAGATTGGTCTTGTGCTCGCAGAGCTAAGCAAGGTTGAAAAGATTCAAGCCACTGCTGATGAACTTGCCGAACATATTGAGCTATACCGCAAACAATATGCCAACAATCCCGAAGCCTTGAAGCAATTTGAGCAAGTCGAAGTACAACGCGACATTGCTAATCGTTTGATTACAGAAAAAACCGTCGAACGACTTATTGAACTAAACAGATAGATAAGTAAACTGTTGTAAAAATACTCCTTTTACGAGGGGTATTTTTTATGCTATGATTCACTTTACTGCGCTTCATACCTCCTCGGACTCGCGCAGTGTAAAATGCGGCTTCGGCTGCGAGTTGGCTGCTTGTCGCCGCGCCTCAGCAAGCAGCTGATTCAAAATAGAGTAGGACGTGTGGGCCAGACAGCAGCCAGCCTGCCTGGTCCACACTACACTTCCTAACACCCGCTGTGGTATCCGGATGTTAGGCTGACATGGGGTGTGCTCTTCGGGTAGCACGCCTTATAGGTACCACAAAAGCCATGTGTGGCAGCGACAGAAGGTAGGGGATACCGGCTGTCGCTGCCCACATGGTGCAGTTGAGCGGAAACGCTCCTACACCAGCCCTCTCGCAAACGAGAGGGCTACATCATACCTTGAAATTCTTATTTGGCACTCGCTTGACCCGAGTGCTAGTTTTATATATAATGAGACACATGAATAAACCTACGAACTACTTAGTGCCAACGGTTATTGAGAAAACACACGACGGGGAACGTGCGTTTGATATTTACTCACGTCTTTTAAACGAACGAATCATTTTCCTCGGCGAAGATGTTAATCAACACACAGCCAATGTTGTAGTCGCCCAACTCCTCCACTTGGCCTACGAAGATTCTAAAAAAGACATCAAGCTTTATATTAATAGCCCGGGTGGTAGCGTCTATGACGGTATGGCCATTTACGATACGATTAACTTTATCGCGCCAGACGTACAAACGATCGGCATTGGCCTGCAGGCGAGCATGGGCGCATTCTTGCTGAGTAGTGGTACAAAAGGCAAGCGCTATGCGCTACCTCATGCTAAGGTGATGATTCACCAGCCAAGTAGCGGCACACAGGGTAAGGTAACAGATATGGAAATTGACCTTAGGGAAGGTCTCGCCGTGAAAGAAATGCTTGCATCGTTGCTTGCGAAAAATACCGGCCAAAAACTTTCGAAGGTAAAGGTAGATATGGAACGCGATTACTGGATGACGCCCGAAGAAGCAAAAGCATATGGATTAATTGACGAAGTAATCACAAACGCATAGGACGGTAGTGATAAAATGTCTGAATTTACAGTAGCTAATATACCTCCTGAGCACGTTGATCGTGTGATTGACCTTGAAAAACAAGAGCTTGAGAGAATCGGCCTTAGCCTTCCTGAAATAGATGCATGTGTACCAAATGCAAACATTTTAGGGTACGACATGATGAAGCGACCTGGCGCATACCTTGGGATGTATACGGCATCTCGATTAATTGGTTTTAGTATGATTGATACGTGGACACCAAGCGATGACATACCCTTTACGGAAAATGCCTTTCACCGAGGACTGTTGCGCATAGCGACGCTAGCGGGTCGTAGTATTGTGCCGTCCCCAATGGGACTGTCTCGGCTCACAGTTGACCAAGGGCTATCAGATGTATATGCCTACCGAGCAACCCACGGACTTATCCATGCGATTACACGTATAGCTGAAAGCTCAGAGCAGATGATTCATGCTGTTGTTGTCGATCCAGAGAAAAGCCCACTTACGAAACCACTCCTAGAGGCCGGCTTTCAGGATTCTGGGCTACGCATTCGTAATGAAGAAGGTGTTGAGAGGAGTGCAAAGTACACACGACCTCTGAAGAAGCCATCACGTGGGCATAAGATGCCAAGCCTCAGTCGTGGTCTGCGACTTGCTCATGAAAGCTAGTTATATTTACTCTTGACTATTCAGTCTACAGGCTTCACAATAGGTATCAAGAAGTAGAGTAGCTGTGGTTATCTATGTCCTGTTGCCAGAGTGGCATTTAGCAACAGACTAACCTTGCTCAGGGAATCTTCGGCGCCAAAGAACCCCTATCAACCAATACAATTTATGCGAGGAGCATTGCAATTATATGGCAAAAACTAAGCCTGTTAGTAGCAAGCGTGTTTTCTTTACTAAAGATGACACGGCATTGCCGTTACCAAACTTAATTGCTCACCAAAAGGACAGTTGGCGTGAATTCGTCGAAACTGGCCTGAGTGAGATATTCGCGGAGCTAAACCCAATCGATGACTACACCGGTCAGAAATTGGCACTTCGTTTCAAGGAATACAAGTTCCAAGATCCAAAGACCAGCGAGCAAGATGCCAAAGAAAACAACTTGACGTTTGATGCACCACTGCACGCAAACGTAGAGCTGACTAATAAAGTAACAGGTGAAGTGAAGGAGCAGGAAATCTACTTGGGTGACTACCCATGGATGACTGACCGTGGAACATTCATTATTAACGGTACTGAGCGCGTTGTTGTATCGCAGCTGATTCGTAGTGCTGGTGTGTTCTTTACCGCCGACAAGGCCGCAAGCCGCAATTTCTACGGAGCAAAGCTTATTCCAGGCCGTGGTGCATGGCTTGAGTTTGAGACTGCGAGTAATGGTGCAATCTACGTGAAGATCGATCGCCGTCGAAAACTTCCGATTACCACACTATTCCGTGCCCTTGGCCACAATAAAACCTCTGATATCAAGAGCCTCTTTGCTGATATCGACACAGGTGAGATGAAATATATCGATGCTACTCTCGAAAAAGATCCATCACGTGGTTCAAACGAAGCACTTATTGAGGTGTACCGTCGCCTGCGTCCGGGTGACCTTGCAACTGTTGATAACGCCCGAAGCATGATCGAACGTATGTTCTTTGACTTTAAGCGTTTCGATTACAGCCGTGTTGGTCGTTACAAATTGAACCAACGTCTCGCACTTAACCTTCCGAATAACACCGAAAACCGTGTTTTTCAGGTGTCTGATCTCGTTGCGATTGTTCGTGAGATCATTCGTCTTAACAACTCTCAGGAACCAGGTGATGACATCGATGCACTTTCAAATCGTCGTGTGAAATTGGTTGGTGAGCTTGTTGCTCGTCAATTCCGCGTTGGTATGCTTCGTATGCAGCGTAACGCTATGGACCGTATGTCTATGAGCGATATCGAAAACGTCACACCAGGTCAGCTGATTAATGCTCGTCCTGTTGTTGCCGCTGTTCGTGAATTCTTCGCAAGTTCACAGCTTTCACAGCTGATGGACGAAACAAACGCGTTATCTGAGCTTGCTCACAAACGTCGCCTTTCATCAATGGGTCCTGGTGGACTTTCACGCGAACGTGCTGGATTTGATGTTCGTGACGCTCACCCAACTCACTATGGTCGCCTTTGTGCGATTGAGACTCCAGAAGGTGCCAACATTGGACTTGTGCTTAACCTTGCAACCTACGCACGTGTCAATGAGTATGGTTTCATTGAAACGCCTTATCTTAAGGTTGTAAAAGGCAAAGTAACTGCCGAAGTTGTCTACCTTGATGCCTCACAAGAAATTGTTGAAGTGATTGCAGATGCAAGCGCCAACATTAAAGAAGATGGTTCATTTGCCGACGAGCGCGTCAGTGCCCGTAACGGACTTTTGCCAGAGCAAGTTGACGCCAAGGAAGTTACCTACGTTGACGCTGCTCATAAGCAAATTCTTGGCTCAAGCGCAGCTTTGATTCCATTCATTGAGAAAAACCGTGTTGACCGTTCACTAACTGGTTCTGCCATGCAGAAGCAAGCAGTGCCCCTCCTTGTACCTACTGCACCTGTTGTTGGTACTGGTATTGAAGCTGAAATCGCTCGTAATACAAGCCAACTCGTTGTCGCTGAAGGCGCTGGTGAAGTTGTTCGTGCTGATGGTGACCAGGTTCACGTGAAATACAAAGACGGCGTGAAGGTCTACGACGTGGTTCACTTTGCAAAGAGCAACGACGATCGTTCAATTAACCAAAAAGTTCGTGTCGAGCGTGGTGAAACTGTTAAAGCTGGTGACATTCTGATCGAAGGCGCATCCATCGCTGATGGTGAACTTGCACTTGGACGTGACCTGACTGTGGCCTTCATGCCATGGGGTGGTTACAACATGGACGACGCAATCGTGCTTTCACAACGTGTTGTGCAAGACGATACGCTTACAAGCGTGAACATCAAGGACTACACAGTTGAAGTTCGTGAAACGAAGCTCGGTCCAGAGATCGTGACTCGCGACATTCCAAACGTATCTGAAGATTCACTTCGTCACCTTGATGAAAGCGGTATTGTTCAGCTTGGTTCTGAGGTTAAATCTGGCGACGTCCTTGTCGGTAAGATTACTCCAAAGGGTGAGCAAGAACTATCGAGTGAAGAACGACTTCTTCGTGCTATCTTCGGTGAAAAAGCTAAGGATGTTCGTGATACTTCACAACGTATGAACAATGCTGGTGGTGGTAAAGTTGTTGGTGTGAAGATCTTCTCACGTGAGAATGGTCATGAACTAAAGGCTGGTGTTCTGATGCAGATTCAAATCTTCGTTGCACAGCTTCGTAAGATTTCTGTTGGCGACAAGCTTGCGGGACGACACGGTAACAAGGGTGTTGTTGCGCGAATTCTTCCAATCGAAGACATGCCATTCATGGAAGACGGAACGCCTGTTGATGTGGTATTGAACCCACTTGGTGTGCCATCTCGTATGAACATTGGTCAGCTATTTGAAACGCACCTTGGTATGGCTGCACGTGCCCTAGGGTACAAAGTTGCAACACCTCCATTTAACGGTGTATCTGATGAGACGATTAGTAACGAGCTCGAAAAAGCTGGATTTGCCCGCGACGGTAAGAGCCAACTCTATGACGGTCGTACCGGTGAAGCCTTTGAAGAGCGCACAACTGTTGGTGTCATGCACATGCTGAAGCTACACCACATGGTAAGCGACAAGATTCACGCTCGTTCAACTGGACCATACACAATGGTCACCCAGCAACCACTTGGTGGTAAAGCGCAAAATGGTGGTCAGCGATTCGGAGAGATGGAAGTCTGGGCACTTGAAGCCTACGGTGCTGCTGCAACCTTGCAGGAGATGATTACGATTAAGTCTGATGACGTCTACGGACGTGCAAAGGCATACGAATCAATCATCAAAGACGAGCCAATTGTTGGTCCAAAGCTTCCTGAATCATTCAACGTCCTCGTAAAAGAACTTCAAGGTCTTGGTCTTCGTGTTGATCTGCTTGATGAGTCTGAGGATGCGATTGTTGATGCAGAACAAGTGATCGGTGCTGTGATTAACGGCGAGCCAGTTGCTGCAATCCCAACACTCGGTGACGACGGCGACCTTGAGGAAGAAATCCTTGACGAAGCGGATGACTTTGGTGATCTTGGTGATGGTGTGACTATTCAAGACATCGATGAAGTAGAAGAAATTAAGGAGGAGGCGTAATATGAGTCGTATCTTAGCTAACAATGGTATTGCTGACTTTGATGCAGTACGCCTAGCAGTTGCTAGTGCCGAAGACATCCTGAAATGGAGTCACGGTGAAGTAACGAAACCTGAAACGATTAACTATCGTACTCAAAAACCTGAGCGTGATGGACTTTTTTGTGAGCGAATTTTCGGTCCGGTAAAAGATATTAACCCACACGACAATAAACTAAAGGGCGTTCGCTCTCGTGAAGCAGCAATCGACAAGAATGGTGATCTCGTAACGAAGTCTATCGTTCGTCGTGAGCGTATGGCACACATCAGCCTTGCTGCCCCTGTTGCACACATTTGGTTTATGCGTGGTACCCCAAGTGCGATGAGCTTGTTACTCGGTATTACTGTACGTAACCTAGAGCGTATTGCTTACTTTGCAACCTACGTTATTCTGAAGGTAGATGAAACTAAGCGTGATCAATACATTGCCGATCTTGAAGCTGAAACAGAAGCCGGCCGCGCTGCAATCAAGATTCGCTATGAACGCGAAGCTGGTGGTAGTGAAGGTGAAGGCAAAAACGAAGGTGGTGCTCCAGTAGACGTGAAGGCACTCGCTGAGGCTATGTCACGTGAAGTTGAAGAACTCAACGAAACCTACACAGTCAAAAAAGCGCAGCTTGAGAGCCTTGTAAAGGGTGCTCTTATTAACGAAGTTGATTTCCGTAACCTTCCAGAAGAGTACGAAGATCTTGTTGAAGTTGGTATGGGTGGTATTGCCCTTAAGGCATTGCTTGACGAAATCAAGCTACCAGAGCTCATCGCTCAGTTATCTGAAGAAGTTGCTGGTGCGAAGGGTCAACGCGAAAAGAAACTTCAAAAGCGTCTTAAGGTGCTTGAAGGTATGGCCGCTGCTGGTATTAAGCCAAGTAGCTTAACACTTACTGTTCTGCCTGTTATTCCTCCAGATCTACGTCCAATGGTGCAGCTTACTGGTGGACGATTCGCAACAAGCGACCTTAATGACCTTTACCGTCGTGTGATCAACCGTAACAACCGTCTGAAGAAACTAATTGACCTCAACGCTCCTGAAGTAATCCGCCGTAACGAAATGCGTATGCTTCAAGAAGCAGTTGATGCCTTGATTGATAACTCTGCAGCCCGTGGTGGTCGTGCGGTCAACGCAACTGGTGGACGTCGCCGTCTTAAGAGTATTTCTGACATGCTTAAGGGTAAGCAAGGACGATTCCGTCAGAACCTTCTTGGTAAGCGTGTTGATTACTCAGGTCGTTCAGTCATTGTGGTAGGTCCAAAGCTCAAGATCAACCAGTGTGGTCTTCCAAAGCAAATGGCGCTTGAGCTTTTCAAACCATTTGTTATTAGCTGGCTTATTCGCGGTGAACACGCACATAACATTCGCTCAGCAACTCGTTTAATCGAAGCTGGTGACGCACTTGTATGGGACGCACTCGACGCAGTAATTGAAGGCAAGTACGTTCTTTTGAACCGTGCGCCATCACTTCACCGTTTGTCTATCCAGGCTTTCCAGCCAAAGCTCGTAGAGGGTAAGGCAATTCACTTGCACCCACTCGTTGCCAACGGATTTAACGCTGACTACGATGGTGACCAGATGGCCGTTCACTTGCCACTTTCAAAAGAAGCACAAAAGGAAGCTCGCGAACTCATGAGCGCAACAGCTAACCTTCTGAAGCCTGCTGATGGCGCGCCAGTGCTCAACATCGGACAAGATGTCGTGCTTGGTAACTACTACCTCACCTACGCAAAGCCAAGTGCACAGACTGCAGCTGTTAAGAGCTATAGTTCTGTCTATGAGGCTGAGATGGCATACGACAACAAGCAGTTGCAACTTCAGGCTCCAATTCGCGTCTTCGCGAAGGGTGAGATTCGTGAAACAACACTTGGTCGTGTCTTCTTCAATGAAATTCTGCCGGCAGACCTTCCATATGACAACAACATCCAAAACAAGAAGCAGCTAAAGCGCGTTCTTGCACAGATCTTTGATCAATATGGTGCTGAGGCGACCGCACAGACTGCTGACCGCATGAAAGGCCTTGCCTTTAGGTTTGCAACGATCGCTGCTGTATCAACCGGTAAGGACGACTACCTCAGTTTTGAGGAAATCGCAACCTTTATCGCTGAAGGTGATGCAAAGACAACCTTGATTTCGGAGCAATTTGACCAAGGTTTGATTACTGAAGACGAGCGTTACAACTTAACAGTTGGTTCATGGCGTGCAGTCGACCGTAGCATCACTGATTTCTTGCAGTCACAACTTAAGAACATGGATACAAGTATTAGTGTGATGGTTAACTCAGGTGCTCGTGGTGATATCTCGAACGTGAAGCTTGCAAGCTCAATGATTGGTGTGATGGTGGATGCCAACAACCGTGAAATCGAGCTTCCTATCCGTTCTAGCTACAAAAAAGGACTCAGCTCGCTAGAGCAGTTCGTGGCTACTCGTGGTGCACGTAAGGGTCTGATTGACACGGCGCTCAAGACTGCCGACTCAGGTTACCTAACTCGTCGTCTTGTCGATGTGTCTCAAGATGTCTTTACGGTTGAGGACCAAGCTGGAAGTGATGATGGCTTTGCAATTGAGCGAAGTGAATCAGAACTGACTATGATCGCCTTCGGTAACCGACTCTTTGGTCGCTTTACGGCTGAGGCAGTTCCTGGCCACGTAAAAGCTGACGAGCTCATTACCCGCGAAATCGCAGATGGCATTGAATCAGATGCATCTGTGACATCAGTGAAGATCCAATCAGTACTGTCTACCAAAAATCTCCGTGGTATTCCACGTAAGAGTTACGGTATTGATATGTCTCGTGGTGAACTTGTTGCCAAAGACCAACCGGTTGGTGTTATCGCTGCGCAATCAGTCGGTGAGCCTGGTACTCAGCTTACGCTTCGTACCTTCCACGCCGGTGGTGTTGCTGGTGGAGACATTACACAGGGTCTTCCACGTGTTGAAGAGTTGTTTGAAGCTCGTTCACCAAAGGGTCAAGCCTTTGTGACTGAAGTAACAGGACTCGTTGACGTATGGGAAGATGGCAAGAAGTACGTTGTTCAGGTAACACCTGCTGCTGGTCACGTTGAGCGCATTGAGCTCGAAGGTCGCACAGCGAACGTGAAATCTGGAAGCAACGTGAAGGTTGGTGACGTTCTTGCAACTGGCGAGAGCGAATCAAAGCCACTTGTTGCACCATTTGACGGCGTCGTTGAAGTAACCAAGAAGATGATCGTTATTGCAGCGAACGCAAGTTCACCTGTGAAGTACGAGATTCCTGGTACAACTCAGCTGACTGTCGCGGCTGGCGATAGCGTTGAAGCTGGTGACCGTCTTACGATTGGCTCACTCAACCTCCATGACCTCATGCGCCTTAAGGGTACTGAGGCAACACAGCGATATATCATCAACGAAGTGCTTCGTATCTACGCAGCACAGGGTCAAGACGTTGCCGATAAGCACCTTGAGATCATCGTTCGACAGATGTTTAGCCGTGTTCAGGTTGAAGATCCAGGCGATAGTGCCTTTGTGACTGGAGATATCGTCTCTAAGGCTGCTGTGGTTGAAGCAAACGCAATCTTAGCCGCAGAAAAGAAAGAGCTTGTGGGTTACACCCAACTCCTTCTCGGTATCACGAAGGTGTCAATCTGGTCAGATAGCTTCCTGTCTGCTGCATCGTTCCAGGACACGACTCGTGTGCTGATTAACGCCGCAGTATCCGGACGTGTCGACCGACTCCATGGCCTAAAGGAAAACGTGATCATTGGTCGCAAGATTCCTGTGGGAACCGGTGCTCGTCGCGCTGATGGAACACTTGAAATCGACGATGAACTCGTAAGCGAGATCACCGAAGACCTTGAACTCGCTGCCTAGGTAGCTAAAGTGTGTAGGAGCCCTGCGACAAGTGGGGCTCCTTTGCTTTACTAAGTGTAGGGAATTTGCTATACTACAGGGTGAGTTTCCTCTTACGAAACGTGTGAGTTATTTGAATGTGTACAAATTCATGCGTGTACGTAGGTATGACACAGAACGAACATGCTGAGTTCAATCTGTAAAACGGGCTGAATCTAGCTCAATTAATAATGTAAAATTCTCTTTAGGAGTATTAATGCCAACAATCAACCAATTAGTACGAAAGCCTCGCAAGACTGCTGTTACTAAGAGTAAGTCTCCAGCACTTGGCCGTTCGTACAACGCACTAAAGACTCGCTACACCGACCAAGCCGGTCCATTGAAGCGTGGTGTGTGTATTAAAGTAACAACAAAGACACCGAAAAAACCTAACTCTGCACTTCGTAAAGTTGCACGTGTACGCCTAACTAACGGTCAAGAAGTGTGGGCATACATCGGTGGCGAAGGTCACAACCTTCAGGAGCACGCAGTTGTGCTTGTTCGCGGTGGCCGTGTTCCAGACCTGCCGGGTGTTCGTTACCACATCGTTCGTGGCGCACTTGACCTTCAAGGCGTTGCAAAGCGCAAACAAGGTCGTAGTAAGTACGGTACTAAGAAGGAGGACAAGTAATGCCTCGTAAAGTAACTGCTAGTTTACAACGTAAACTCAACCCAGATCGTAAGTACCAAAGCGTTCTTGTACAGCGTTTAATCAACAAATCTATGCTTGATGGCAAAAAACTTGTTGCTGAGCGTGCTGTCTACGCAGCACTCGAAGCTGCAGCTAAGAAGCTCGATAGCGAAGATCCACTTGAAGTCTTTGAACGCGCGCTAAAGAACGTGTCTCCAAACTTCGAAGTGAAATCTCGACGTGTTGGTGGTGCAAACTACCAAATTCCATTCCCAGTAGAAGGCCACCGCCGTCTGCACTACGCCTTTTCATGGCTTGTACAATCCGCACGTGCTCGTAAAGGTATTCCATACTCACAGTGCCTCGCACTTGAGATTATCGATGCCCACAACGAAGCCGGTGCTGCTTTCAAGAAAAAAGAAGATACTCACAAAATGGCCGAAGCCAACCGAGCATTTGCTCACTTCGCCCGAGGGTAATCCGTATCTATACAAAACTCCCGCTCACATGAGCGGGTTTTTTGTAAGAAAACTATTTACATCATCATCCCGGTCATGCTATAACAAAGGCAAATGGGAACAAAAATAAACATCATGAAGGGAATCAGAGACTAATATGGTAACCGCGATGGAGCATAGTGTCGAAAACTATGAGCTCCACCGCGCACTCCAGTTTCCAGTTGAGGATTTAGACCAACAAGTTGCATTCGCTGCATTAAAAAAGTTTGAAACACGGCGTAATCCCAGTGGAATGATGCGCTCAGCTTGGAATTACACGGAGTACGCCCTCAACTTACGAAGTGGTCGATTGGATGAGAGAGATGAATATTTTCATTCAAGTCAACTTCTCACTGCAATGATCTTAGCTCATCCCAAGGTTCATCAGGATACAGCACTGAATGCCCTGACATTATCGTCATACCTACCATTATTTAGCAAGCGTGCCTCAGACATTGAGATAATGGGCGATGACTGCGAAGATGTTTATCGGAGTCTTGGCCAAGCCATGAAATATCTCCGTCCACTAACTATCGATGAACCGCCACAGTGGCGTATGGTCGAAATCGCTAGTCTTGCATTATCCGCCCGATCACAACAACCACAGTTACTTTTATATCCTGCATCACCTAGAGAGGAAGCTTCAGCCACACAGCCACTTAATCATGACAGCTATTTTCTCGGCAACGGGGGTAAAATCCCAATTCAGCAAAAATTAATACCGACACAAAAGATTTACGATGAGTGTATTAAAGTGTTAACAATGCAGCCTCTTATATATAAAGCTCTTAGAAAAAGTAGAGTGACGGGTGTGACTAATCTCTCCGATCAAGTCAACTACTTACTATCACTCATCGTGTCCGAAACATCTGGAGCGATTCTTGAAAAAGACGAACATAGGTTTTTAAATGCAATGACTGAAGCCGTTGTGGCACACTACTTTCAAACAAGTGAAGAATTCACTAAGGCTGCATGATAGTACGAATTGTCTATGCTTGTAACATTGGGCACGATATATTTATACTAAGTTAATGAGTTATTCTTCTGATTCTTCATTTTTGCTTCCGACCGAAATGGACTACTATGTGGCAGCGGCGCAAGTCGATCGACAGATCACATCCAGTGACGGGGGAATTGCCTGGTTTTTGCATAACCAAGAGGTCAGACTTCGTTCAAGTAGTAAGAATGTGACTCGACTGGTTACGACGGCAGATAATTATGGTAAAAAACTAGAGCCACGTGATGCTAATAATGACGAACGTCTCCTTGATCCCAGAAGGCAGATGTCGGCTGCGATGCGAATGGGGGCAGTTGCGGGTATCCTGGCCGTAGAACCCCTACACCGCAAAGCCCTATATAATCGGGATGTACTGCATCATTTACCAATTCCATTGACGTTGCAAGAACTTGATCCAGAAGAGTTACAGGCTGCCTTGATCGAAATGGGCGAGTCGGGACTCGAGTTATTAGGAGGCCAAGCAAAATCGATTATTGATCGCTGGACGAACTCGGTCGACGTAAATACCGAGCGTCGACAAGTATTTAGTGGGATGCTAGGAGTCGTGGCATTAGGCGCTCATCATGCGCATGTAGCTCATAACCTTGCATTTGATCAACCTAACCAAGACTTTAAAGACTTTGCGGACTCCTACAGAGAGTTCGATGCTGATGCGCCGGAGTTTGACGTCGAACTGAATGAATTTTTGAAAGACAACTCGAAATAAGATATTGTTTATCCTTGCAAATGGACAATGATAACACCTAGACTGGTAGTATGACTGATCCTCGAACTGATTTTAGCGAAGACTATTACGAATCAGACGCTACTTATGCCGAGTAGCTTTCGCCACCGCTTAATTTAAGCCGGGTATTCGAATATGCTCGCGAGAAGCAGATTTCAATTAGGGATAGCTTCGAGCCCAGAGGCACTGCATAAGCCCAGGCCCTTCTAGGCGAAGAAACGAGCTTATTAGATGATGTGACACGAGAAGAAGGGCTGATGGTGAAACCTGTAATGATCAGTTAAAGTTTACTGATAAATATACAACGTACGCTATTTCTCACACAACAGAAGCAGATTGGTCGTTACGACTCACTGACTTCGAAAACTTCAAATTACCCTAGAGAAACGCCTCCGTTTCTGTTATAATAATATGCAAGAGCTATTTTTTATGGCAAAAAATAATTAAGAAAAGGATGCAAGAACCGTCATGGCAGAAAAGAAAGTTCCACTAAAGGACCTTAGAAATATTGGAATTATCGCGCATATTGACGCAGGTAAAACAACCACAACCGAGGGTATTTTATACCGTACTGGCATCAATCACAAAATTGGTGAGGTTCGTGGTGCAAACGGTGATAGTGCAACGACTGACTGGATGGCACAGGAAAAAGAGCGTGGGATTACCATTACAAGTGCTGCTGTAACGTGCTTCTGGAAAGACCACAAGATTAACATTATCGATACACCAGGTCACATCGACTTTACTGCTGAAGTTGAGCGATCTCTTCGTGTGCTTGACGGTGCCGTTACGATTTTTGACGGTAAGATGGGCGTTGAAGCACAGTCTGAGACTGTATGGCGTCAGGCCAACAAGTACGGTGTGCCACGTATTTGTTTCATCAACAAGATTAATCAAACGGGTGGTGACTTCTACAAATCACTTGATACTATTCACGCACGCCTAAGTAAGCAGGCTCTTCCTGTTCACCTTCCAATCGGGTTTGAAAAAGATATCAACGGGGTTGTTGACCTTGTTGATATGAAAGCCTACACCTACACGGACTATGCAGATCACGAACTAGTTCAAGGCGAAATCCCTGCAGACATGCTTGAGAAAGCAAAGAACGCACGTAGCCTACTTGTTGAAGCAGCTGTTGAAGCTGACGATGAACTATTTGAGCGATTCCTTGACAAGGGCGAAGAGTCAATCACGATCCCAGAGCTGAAGGCTGCGCTTCGTAAGCGCGTGCTAGCTGGTAACTTCTTCCTCGTGAGTGGTGGCGATGGCCGTGGTGTTATTGTTGAGAAACTCCTTGATATTATGGTTGATTACCTTCCGTCACCACTTGATGTGAGCGGTATTTGGGGTGTTAATCCGAAGAACGGCGAAGAGATCGAACGCAAACCAAACGAGAGCGAGCCTCTTGCTGGTCTTGCCTTCAAGATCGCAACTGACCCATTCGTTGGAAAGCTTATTTTTGTTCGTGTCTACAGTGGTAAACTTTCAGCCGGAAGCTATGTTCTGAACACGACAACCGGTGAGAAAGAACGTGTTGGACGAATTGTGCGTATGCATGCCGACAAGCGTGAAGAAATTGATTCTGTCAGTGCTGGTGATATCGCTGCGGTTATCGGACTTAAAGATACCTTCACCGGTCACACTCTCTCTGACCCAGCTCATCCTATTGCCCTTGAAAGCATTACTTTCCCAGATCCACCTGTATCGATTGCTGTTGAGCCAAAAACAAAGGCTGACCAAGAAAAGATGGGTGTTGCATTGCAACGTCTTGCAGAAGAAGACCCAACTTTCCGTCTTCACACAGACGACGAAACAGGTCAGACCATTATGTCAGGAATGGGTGAGCTTCACCTTGATATCCTTATCGACCGCATGAAGCGTGAGTTTAACGTTGAGGCAAACATTGGTGAGCCACAAGTTGCCTTCCGTGAATCAATCAAGGGTATGTCTGAAGTGCAAGGTAAGCACGCTAAGCAATCCGGTGGACGCGGTCAGTATGGTGACGTTTGGGTCCGATTTGAGCCGAACGAAACAGGTAAGGGTTTTGAATTCTTTGACGCCGTTAAGGGTGGAGTTGTTCCAAAAGAATACATCAAACCCGTTGAGCAGGGTATTAAAGAAACACTGCTTGGTGGAGTTATCGCTGGTTACCCAGTTGTTGACGTCAAGGCCACTCTATACGATGGTAGTTACCACGATGTAGACTCAAGCGAACTTGCCTTCAAGCTCGCAGGTGCACTTGCGACACGTGAGGGTATCCAAAAGGCGAAGCCAATCCTACTCGAGCCGGTTATGCGCCTTGAAGCGACTACTCCTGAAGAATTCATGGGTGACGTTATTGGTGACATTAACTCTCGTCGTGGACGAATTGAGTCTATGGAAGACCTTAGTGGTGGCGCTAAGCTTATTAAGGCAATCGTGCCACTTTCAACGATGTTTGGTTACACAAACGACCTTCGCTCAATGAGCCAAGGACGCGCAGCTAGCTCGATGGAGCTTGCGCAGTATGAGGAAGTTCCACCAAACGTTGCGCAAGAGATCATCGAAAAACGTTCTAGTAAGTAATCTCTTTTATCACTTAGGCACATTTTATGTGCCTTTTTGATTTCATTCTATTGCGTTTCTTTTATGTTATGTTGTACAATCCCTATAGCTAGGGAGAACATATGGTCGAAGCAGATAAAGATCCGCAAGCATTGCTTGCCGTCCAACGTGAAATAATTGATAGAGCTGATCGCGATATTGTTGCGCTTGCAAACGAGCGTGCTACTGCATCTTTGGCTATCGCCTCAATAAAGCATAGACACGGACTGCCTATATTCGTCGAGGGTCGCGAAGATCAGGTCATTGCAAACGCTATTTCGATAAATCAAGGCCCGTTCTCCAATATGCAAGTAACCAAGATCGTCGTTGGAATTATGCGAGAGAGTAGGCAGTTACAGGGTGAGCTAATGAGACTAGAAGAGGCTATTGAAGGAGAGCGACAATGAGCGAAGTCCCAAAAACCGAGAGAGTGTTAAGTGGGTTTCGCCCTACAAGTGATTTGACTGTTGGTAACTATTTTGGCGCAATCAAGCCGGCGCTTGATATCCAAGATGATCCTACGAAGGAGCTCACTGTGTTTGTGGCTGATATGCATGGACTTACTGACCATCACCCCGACGAAGTTGCGCCCTACAGGCGCACTGTCATTCATGACTGTCTTGCGCTTGGCATCGATCCCGATAAAACGACGCTTTACATCCAAAGCAGTATAGAAGAGCCCTTGACGCAGATTGCCAATAGATTATTTCCGTATGTCAACGTTGCTGAGCTCATGCGAATCCCAAATCTAAAAGAAAAGATGCAAAATCTCGGACGGGATGATTCTTCAGAAAATGCCAATCTTGGACTACTTAGCTATCCAGTTCTTATGGCCGCTGACATCTTTTCGCAGCGTGCAGAGCTAGTAGCTGTAGGCGAAGACCAAGAACCACATGTGGAGATAACTCGTAAAATTGCTCGTCGCTTTAACCAAGCTTTTGAAAGTGTTAATCCACAAACTGGTCTCATTGAGCCACATACTCTTGCCATTAAGGCAATCCGGATCTTGAGCCTTAATGGTAAAGGAAAGATGAGCAAATCAAACCCTCGTCAGGCAATCCTGCTGACCGACGATCCAGATGATGTCCGAAACAAGATTAAAAAGGCTGCCACTGCCGATGTAGGTGAATGGCTGTCTCTTATAC
>DIZB01000022.1 GCA_002427805.1 Candidatus Saccharibacteria bacterium UBA6039 | reverse complement strand
GAGTTGTACTTATTACCTCACTTCTTTCAGCATCTTCAGGGTTAGTAGGAATAACATCTACTTCTGTCTCTGTACTAATAGGAGGTTGTGTTTCTATTTCTTCGGTTGTTGTATTTTGTTTGTTTTCCATAATATCTTTTTATTTTTAACATCTTTTTATTTTTAACTTTTATAAATAAACTATACATTAAATTAATCAAAAAGTCAATATCATTTCTTGTTAATATCTAAAATCTTTCAATTGATTTTGTAAATAGATATATATGCTGAAAAACAAAAACACCATGACAATGTCATAGTGCTTATGTTTGGCGGAGGAGGGGAGATTCGAACTCCCGCTCCAGATCTCTCCAGACTAATGATTTAGCAAACCATCCCCTTAAGCCACTTGGGTACCCCTCCGTATTTTGTGGTGCACAGTGGCTATGCATCTCGACGATTGTAGCATAAATAAGGGGTGGGGGGTAGATGGAAGAGGCGCAATTTGCTATAATAAAGATATATGGCGTTGTAATAAAGGAGACACTATATGCGAAGAGGAAAATTTGGAACAATCATGACCGCTACGACACTCGTTGTTAGTAGCTTCTTCTCGATACTCTTTGCACCAGCTCTTTTTGCCTCAGATTTCACCATTCAAGATGGTGTGAATGCCGCACACGGCAACGGACAGCCAGCCGATCTTTTCGGTGGAGCGGGTGTCTTTACCACTATTAGCAGCCTTATGCTTTATATCATTGGCGCACTTAGTGTGATTATGATTATCTTCGGAGGCCTCCGTTACGTGCTATCTGGTGGTAACACCGCATCTGTCACGGCGGCCAAGAATACGATCCTTTATGCGATTGTCGGTGTAGTAGTGGCCCTGCTTGCCTACGCGGTGGTCAACTTCGTGCTTGGCGCACTTCTTCCTGGTACGGGTGGCGGAACGAACGTTTAGCTTTTGCTAGCGCACTTGGAATAACAAATCGTATTTGAATATATCCTTAATTGATAAAAACTGCATATAGTTATATAGTTCGGCACAGTATGAAGAGACTAGTCATAACGGGTATTATCGCAATAGGAGTCCTTTTTCTTGGTGTTGTTGGAGCTAATACCAATAAACAGAATAGTACCCAGACAGACAGTGCAGCACCCGCAGCGGTGGTTGTTCCTAAAAAAGTCATACCTACTTGTGATGGTACGACCGTAACAACGACTTGCACACTAGATGGAGCGACCTATAAAACTTATCTTTACCACCCTGCTGTTGTAGAAAAGTCTCATACCGAAACGGTAACCACATATCAAGAGGAGGTAACTGGCTACTGTACGTTATGCAATGATGGTAGCCGATCTCCGTCTTGTGCAACTGGAAGTGGTACATGCTCTCATCATGGTGGAGTAGCTCAGTGGAACGCTCCAATAACTAGTAACGTGCCTGTAAACAGCGCCAAGACCGTTGTTGATGCAGCGGCACAAGATGCTTACTACGAAAAAGTTGTGGAATAGCGACCTACGTTTAGCTTTTAAAAGGGATGGATCCTCTTTAAGAAAAAAATAAGATTTTTGAGGGTAACTTATTAAAACGAGGCGACGTGTTCCGTACGAGCGTAATATCAAATTGTTCTGGGGTATAATGGTGAAATGGCAGATATACGTAAGATCGTTAAAAAAGTAATTCCTACAACACTATTTAGCACGATTGAACCGTACGGACACTTGGTGGAGTCGGTCCTTGCGAACGTGCGCTACGGGTTCCCCTCAAAGAACATGCACGTTATTGGGGTGACAGGCACCAACGGTAAGACTACTACGACTCTATTAATACAAAAAATGCTGAGCGAAGCGGGCCTGAAGGCTGGTGTGCTGAGCACAGTTGCTTATGGTATTGGCAACGACATTCACCCACAAATTGAACATATTACCACGGCACAGGCGGGGATACTGCAAAAACGACTCCGTGACTTTAAGAAAGCTGGCGTAGAGTGGGTTGTCCTCGAATCATCGAGCCACTCTTTGGCGCAGTTTCGCACCTGGGGAGTGCCGTATGAAATTGCGGTCATGACCAATATTACCTATGAACACCTAGACTATCACAAGACGTTTGAACGTTACCTTGAAGCCAAGCGTCGTCTGTTTACGCTTGCAGCCAAGCACGGCCGTAAATTCGGTGTGGTGAATGCCGAAGATCCAAATGCCCAGAAATTTATTAACAGTACGCCACGTGGCATGACCTACGGCATAGGAAAAGGTGAGCTACAGGCTACTAAAGTCAAGCTTGCGGGCGATCATTCCACTTTTACGGCGACCGTTGGTAAAGATAGCTACAATATCCGTATTAACATTCCAGGTGATTTTAATGTGAGTAACAGCCTAGCGGCAGTTGCCGTGGGGCGAGAAATTGGCCTGACAAAGAAGCAGATTGAAAAGGGAATTGCAGCGCTTGAGGGCGTGGAAGGCCGCATGACAGTGATTAATGAGGGCCAAAAGTTCAAAGTACTTGTGGACTTTGCCGGCACGCCAGATGCATTTACGAAATTCTTTAATAGCATCCGTCCATCGACAAAAGGGAAGCTTATCATTGTATTTGGCTCCCCAGGACGACGCGACGAAGCAAAGCGTCCGGTACAGGGTGAAATAGCCGGTGAGAATGCCGACGAGCTGATTGTGACCGAAGAAGACAACCGCGATATCGACGGTGATGAGATCATGAACCAAATTGCAGCCGGGGCTTTGAAGGCTGGTATGAAGAAAGACAAGAACCTGTTTTTGATCGGTAATCGTGAAGACGCAATTGGTTTTGCACTGACACGCGCGAATGGGCCTGATGATTTGGTGGCAATCCTGGGTAAAGGACATGAAAAAACAATTGAACGTGGCGATATCGTATACCCATGGAGCGACATTGAAGTCACAAAGGCAGCGCTACAAGAACTACTAAAAACGAAGAAGAAATAGGAGGATATATGAATTTAGACATATTTAACGAAATGGAATCCGAGGTTCGTGGCTATATTCGTTCCTTCCCTGTAATCTTTAAATCGTCGAAGGGTTCAATTATGACTGATGAAGACGGCACTGAGTATATCGACTTCTTCAGTGGTGCGGGCACACTGAACTACGGCCACAACAATGATATGTTCAAGAAAAAGATCCTCGAATACGTCGAAAATGATGGTATTGTGCACGCACTTGATATGGCGACATCTGCAAAAAAATACTTTATTGAGACATTTAAGTCACACATCTTAGAGCCGCGGAAGCTTAACTATAAGTTGCAGTTTACCGGCCCAACAGGGACAAACGCAGTTGAAGCAGCATTAAAGATTGCTCGCCAAGTAACGGGACGAACAAACGTTGTCGCATTTACACATGCCTTTCACGGCGTGAGTGCAGGCTCACTTGCTGTGACGGCCAATAATAAGTTCCGTAAGGCTGCCGGCTACCCACTTTCGAATGCGACGTTTTTGCCATATGATGGCTACCTAAAAGATTTTGACTCAATCGCATACCTCGAGAAATTACTTGGCGATCAGAGTAGTGGACTTGATAAGCCAGCTGCAGTGATTGTGGAGACTGTTCAAGGTGAAGGTGGGGTTAACCCGGCCAGTAAAGAGTGGTTGCAGGCGCTGCGTGCGCTCTGTACTAATCACGAAATTATATTGATTGTTGATGATATTCAGGTTGGTTGTGGCCGAACTGGTGAATTCTTTAGCTTCGAAGATTCAGGGATTGTACCTGACGTCGTGACGCTTTCGAAGTCACTTTCGGGCTACGGCCTGCCGATGTCACTTGTCCTCATGAAACCAGAACTCGATATTTGGAAACCAGGTGCACACAGCGGAACCTTCCGTGGTAATAACCTCGCATTTGTGGCAGCTGCCGAAGCCCTTACGCAGTACTGGAAAGATGACGCATTTTCAAAAGAAATCCACCGCAAAGAAAAGCGCGTACAGGACGCGTTCGATACAATGATTGCTGGCTACCCAGCACTTGAACTCACACGTCGCGGCAGGGGAATGATCCAAGGCTTGGTATCCGAAAGTCACCCGGATATCGCTGGCGCTATCTCAGCAGAGGCGTTTAAACATGGTTTGATCATCGAAACATCAGGTGCGAAAGACGAAGTGCTGAAGCTATTACCACCACTTGTGATTAGTGACGAAGAGCTTGATAAAGGTCTTGATGCTATCGCTAAGAGCCTCGAGATCGTCTCAAAAGCTTAATAGTAGGCGTCGTGGTGCTTATAAGCATGAATGTGGCGAGCAACTTTTTCACCGAGTTTTATCCAGAGATTATGTTGCGTCTTTGACAACACGTAGTCGTAACACCCAACGTAGTCGGTAACGGTACGATTGAACGCCGTTTTAAAGAGGCCGATACCATGATGCGCGTGGTCTGGGTTATTAATTTCGTCACTTGGCGGTGAACCACAAAAATCGTGGATTAGTGCGCCATTTTGTTTGGCCCACGTGATAACATGCCACTGCAAGAGGTGACTGGCACCGTAAATGGTGCGCTTTCGAACTGATGCACCGTCTTTATAGGTACTTTTTGTGCCAAACACCATGGCGTAAGCGCCTGCAATTACCTTGCCGTCGGTGTCATAGGCGAAAAAGAGTTGGCCATAGTCATTTTTTTCGAAGCTCTGCCAAAACAATGTGTAATATTCAGGTGCACGTAGACCGAATTGGCCCTCGGCAGTTTTTGAAAGAAGATCAAACATCATTTTACAGTTTGCCGCCGTCGCTTTAACTTGTTTTACAGTAGCGCCATCACGCTCGGCGCGCTTAATGGCGTGGCGACCTTTTTGCGGGAGGTGAGCTAAAATATCGTCGAGTGGTTCGCTAATATCGAGCAAGATAGTCGATGGGTTTGGGATGATTGGGCGGGCTTTGATGAGGCCATGACGCGCAAGCGTTGGCTGGCAAGAGCGTGACAGCTCCGGTTCAACACGGATGGCAAAGACGCCACGTTTTTTAGCGAGAGGTTTGAGCGCTTCAAGAACCGACCACAACTCTTTCGCCGATGTAATGTTCGGACCTTTTGGCAGATACCAAAACTTTCCTAGTACGAAGGCATCCTTTTCGAGCACTGTGACGGCAATCTTATCAACAAATACATAATGGACTTTGTAGCCACCAGTTAGCTTGGCTTGGGCAAATTCATAGCTACTAAATACGTTGCCACCATCGGGATTGGCGATGATATGACTATCCCACGTGGCGATTTCGTCTCTAGTAGCATAGCGAGCATTCATTAGTACTATTGTAGCGTATTTGGGGTAAGACTACGCCTTTGGAGTAGACAGATAGTCGATTTCTTTAATGACATCGAGCAGTGCTTGGGCTTTACGAGATTCATCTGTAATAGACTGTGCGGCGGCGTAAGCTGGTGGAATGAGTGCTTTGTCATCGGTTGATCGAAGCAGGAGTAAGTAGGTGTCGAACTTTTCTTCAGGCGCAAGATCAAGTTTATCAACGAGGGGGCGAAGCTCACCAAGAGCCTCCTTTTTAATACCTTCAAGATCGTCTGTAGGCGCTACTGAGGTGTCAACGGGTGGTTCGTAGCCAGGAATGGCAGGTGTCGGAAGATCAGCTTCAGCTGGCTCTTCTGGAGCGCCACCAGGAGCAGCCGCAGCAACAGATGCAGGAGTCGCGACAGGCGTCTCTTCAAAATCGAGCGCTTTATCGTCGACTTGTTGGCTAACGCCTGCAAGTACTTTGGCTAATTCTTGGTCGTCGCTCAGTGCTTGTGTTGTTTGCGGTTGAATATCCATGGCCCACCCCGATATATTACTTATGCTTTGTTACTAAATACTGTATCATAGAGTTATATAGGCGAGCAAGGCTGAAGGAGTGTGGGCGTGTTAGATGACGACAATGTAATAAAACAGCGGGATCCAGAGGATGCGCTCAGCGTCGCGGGTAATGAGTATGCTCAGGCTGAATCCGACGTTACGATTTGGGACAGCGAAAATGATGGCCGCGTTATCACAAATATTGTTGTAGCGGGCATGGGCGGCTCAGCACTTGCGGCCTTACTTGCCAAGGCGTGGCTCAAAAATGATATAAAAGTACCATTTGAAGTACTTCGTAGCTATGATATTCCCGCATCGGTTGGCGAGAATACACTATTTATTGCCAGTAGCTACTCGGGTAATACCGAAGAAACGGTGAGCGCGCTGGAGCAGGCAACAGTGAAGGGTGCACAACTGGCAATCTTGGCTGCGGGCGGAACACTTATTGATATGGCTGGGAGCTATAAAATCGCACACATTTCTATCCCTGATCATTTACAGCCGCGTATGGCAGTGATTTATAACTTACGGGGCCTCATAGAACTCCTGGTTCATTTTGGCATTATTGATGCGAGTAGAAACGACGAGATTAAGGAAGCTGCAGGTTGGCTTAAGAATGAAAGTGTTGCATGGGGCAAAGATGTACGCACCGAACATAATTATGCCAAGCAACTGGCGCTCCTTGCTGTCGGTAAAACCCCAGTCTTTTATGGTGGTGCTTTGACTGCGCCGGTGGCGTACAAGTGGAAGATTAGCTGGAACGAAAATGCCAAGAACGTATCGTTTTGGAATGAATACTCGGAATTTAACCACAATGAGTTTATTGGTTGGACGTCACATCCAGTTGAAAAGCCATTTGCTGTGTTTGACCTTATTAGTCATCTTGAACACCCTCAAATTCTGAAGCGTTTTGAGATTTCAGATCGACTCCTTAGTGGTATGCGACCAAAATCGACTGTTGTGACTCTGAAGGGTGATAGCCTCATCCAACAATTACTGTGGGGCAGTGTTTTAGCAGATTTTGTTAGTATTTATGTAGCGATTCTTAATAACGCCGATCCGACACCGGTTGGGTTAATTGAGAAACTAAAAACAGAACTCGTTTAACTATATTCTCGAAGTGAGTCGATGGGGTCTTTACGGGATGCTTTGAAAGCGGGGTAAAGGCCAAAAATTGTTCCCATAATCAACGAGATGCCGAGGGCAACTGCAGCAATTTGCCAGTTAAGAACGGGGTTGAAGGTAAGGAAAGTACTAATAGCGAAGGCTGCGCCGTAACCGATGAGATAGCCGCTAATACCACCGCCGATACTGATCGCGAGGGATTCAATAAGGAATTGCCAGGTGATATCGCTGTTCGTCGCGCCGAGTGCTTTTCTAATACCGATTTCGCGTGTGCGTTCTGCCACACTGACCAACATAATATTCATAATGCCAATACCACCAACAAGCAGCGAAATGCCCGCCACAACTGCCGTGACGCCCGCGATTGCGTAAAATAGCTGGCTCGTTGGTTGTGAAATTTGAGTACCGGATAGAACGCTAAAGTCAGTTTGTCCGCCGTGCGACAGTAACAGCGTCTTATTGGTATCAATAATGACCTGATCGAGATTTGCAACGGAGGTTGCTCGCATGTCAATTTGCTGAATTTGCGCGATGCTTTGATTCAGGAGCTTCCCACTATCGAAATTAATAATAACTGCTTTATCAAAATCGACATTATTGTAGTTGATTGGGTTATTGAGACGTTTGAGGACGCCGATGATGGTAAAAGAAGTCCCACGGATGTCAATTTTGCGTCCGACTGAATCCTCGGTTCCGTAGATATCAATTGATAGTTGTACGCCAATAACAGCAGTATTTTGATTAACGGCAGGATCAAGGAATTGGCCTTTATCGATTGGCAGTTGGGCAATGGATGCAAGTGCTGGAGTTGTCGCGACAATAGGGGTGCCGGTTGGAGCTGACGAATCTGCTTTAACTGGGCCGCTCAGGATCATAAGTGGTGCAATTGTTTGAATATTTGAAATGGCAGTTACAAGTGATAGATCGTCTTCAGTGATGGTACTGGCTGAATAGTCATGAGCTGTTGTGTCCTGCCCAATCAGGTTGCCAAGAGGATCGGTTGTAGCCGCACCCGGCCGAATGACCGCAATATTACCACCGAGTTGGTCAACTTGGTCACTCACCACCTTGCTAGCACCGCTACTCAGTGCCAAAATAGCTGTCACGCTCGCGACGCCGATGGTAACGCCAAGCATCGTGAGGACGCTTCGAAGGTGATTAGCCTTCAATGACTGGCGGGCATTTTGAATATGATTTATCAGCAGAAATCGCATCACGCTTTCTTCTTTCTCGGAGTTGCTTTTTTAGCAGCTGGTTTCTTTTTCGTCGTAGTCTTTTTTTTGCGGGTTTTGGCGCCAAGTGGTCGTTTTGGCGTCACCGCGGGCGGTTCGATAAGTGGCATGAGCGTGTCGGTATCAATTTTGCCATCAAGCATCGTGATGACGCGGCTGGCATAGCTGGTGAGGCGTGGATTATGCGTCACCATAATAATTGTATTACCACGTTTGTGAAGGTCTGAGAGCTCTTCCATAATAATGTGGCTTGAGTGCGAGTCGAGGTTTCCTGTTGGCTCGTCAGCTAAGATAATTGAGGGGCTATTAACGAGTGCGCGGGCAATAGCGACCCGCTGCGTTTGACCACCAGATAGTTGGTAGGGCATATAGTATTCTCGTTCTTCGAGATGGAAGTTAGTGAGCATGTCACTCGCCATCTTGAGGCGTTTGGTTTTTGTGAGGCCTTTATATGTGAGAGGAAGGGCGACGTTATCGATGACACTGAGGCGCGCAATAAGATTAAAGCTTTGGAATACAAAACCAATTTGTTGTGAGCGAATATGGGCTTTTCGTCGTGATCCAAATGAGCTCACTTCGATGCCGTCGAGCTTGTATTGCCCATCGGTTGATTGATCGAGGAGGCCTAATATATTAAGAAGGGTCGTTTTGCCACAGCCACTTGGGCCCATGATTGTAATAAATTCACCCTTTTCGATGACGAGCTCCATACCATTTAAAGCGAGGTGTTCTGCGTCACCCACGCCAAAGCGCTTTTTGAGGTCATGCAGTTCGATAACGGGTGGGGCTTTTGTCATTATGATCCATTATGAGAGGTCATTTGACATAGGGCAATAACAATTGTGGCGTGTTTTATACAACCCTTTGATTTGTATAGCGAATGGCTACGTTTGAGCGTATTTACTGAGGTTTACCTTAAAAAGGGTCGGACCCTTCTTCACTCCTTCAGACGAAGTTAATGATTTCAGAATAGTGGACGTTATATAATAGTGATTAAGATTATGAAACATATACCTATAGCGCAAAGAATGACGGTTCGTAATAGTGAAACTACGGTAGCCCACGAGTATGAACTGGGTAGTCATGCGATGAATGCTGCTGTGATTGAGATAGAGGGTCGCTACCCGTTGGATGGTTGGGCAAGTAACAATACCACAACCTCACTTATATATGTTATTTCTGGGCAGGGGAGTGCGATCATAGATGGACATGAAGTAGTACTTTATAAAGATGATCAACTGTTGATTGAAGTTGGTGAGAAGTACGCTTTTGATGGTAATCTACATATACTCTACGTAGCCTCACCTGCTTGGACGGCTGATCAAGCTGAACATATCCCCGACTAGAAAAAGATGCTTATTCTTGCAAAAGCGTCATAAATACGACTATATAAACGTATGAGTGATGATGATGCTGAAGGCTACTCGCGGATTATAGATGACCCTGACATGCCATTTTTACGACATAGGCAAACTGGACAGGCAGGGCTGTTCCACCTTGATGAGCCGTCTGATATCTCTCCTACGGGTGCGTTTCGTGATATGTACGAAGATCGCAATAACTACGCACAGCTTGAGCCGTACGCTGTGTCGTCGTACGAGTTAGATGGCGCCACTATGAATATTCGTGATGTTGTATGGGGTGAGCTGTCACTTGATGGAAGGGAATCACCGTTTGATCAATTGTTAGTGCGCTTGGCGCGGACGCCACTGCTACGTCGCACGCAGGCGATTGAGCAGCTGACATTAGGCAAAAACTTTGCAACGATGCCCAGTAGTATGTATTTTTCGCGCTGGTCGCATATTTGGGGAAGTTTGGTATTTGTACGAAAGATGAACAAAGGCGCCGGCATAGATCAGCGTGAGAGCGAAGTGATGCAACTGCGAACATTACTATCTGACGTGGGGCATACCGCTTTTTCACACCTTGGGGACTGGATGTTTCAGTCTGGTGGGCCGAGCGAAGATTTGCACGACAAAGAATTAAAAGACATTTTGAATGTGACGGGTGTTGAAGAGCTGCTGGCTGAGTATGGTTATAGCCTCGACGAAACGGTGTTTCCTGAGGTTGAGGATTGGATTGAATCGCCATCGCCAGATTTATGCGTTGATCGGGTTGATTATGGACTACGTGAGATGGTGCGCTGGCAAAACTCGTTTACTGGCTTAGCGGGTTACGGACAGCGGTTGCGGGACCCACAGTCGTTATTTGCGATCGTTGACGGCAAGTTAACAATAAAGGACCCAAGCTTCGCTGAGAAATTTGCTGTAGGCTATAGCTTACTCCCAACTGAACATTGGTCGCACCCTGTGCATCGTTTGCAGCTGCAGCTTTTTCAGATCGCGATTCGCCGCATACTGACTGAATCACTGGCTGTCGAGCCAGAACATCCAAGAGAAGCATTATATGGGGTGGATGCGAACTTTGATGGGGATCTCCTCACGTGGGATCTTATGAACATTGTCGATAGTATGAGGTCAATTGCCCTGAGTCAGCGTCGTATTTTTGCGCAGGGGCGCCGGTATGATCTGGAATCGCGCTTTCGCGGGCTGACTGAACCACGCTTGGCAGCGCGGTATGACTTTCCCGAATTCCCCGATCCACTCGAGATGGAGTCGTGGCAGGCACGAGAATTCGCGGTGCCACATGCGCCTAACTTACTTATAGAGACTGTTCATAGTATTACAGTTGATCCGATTGAGATTACTACAAGCGGCCTACGGTTTGCGCTACCCGCCTTGAAGGCTCGTTCAATTGATCCACATGTTCTTGACGAGACAGGGGAACAACGCCGACTCAGTGAGCTTAACCCCTCGTACGGACCATACGTCGCTGGGCAACAACGTGAGATGGCCAAGAACTACCTTGTGACGATGATGATGCACCCAGATTTTGCTAAAAAGATACTTGAAAAGAACCTTGAGTCCCTAGCCGACTGGCAGGAACTGATTAAGCGCGAGAGAAGCCCAGCGCGATTAGCTGCCAAGATTGACGGTGCTGAAGGGTGGGGTGCTGCCATGCGTTTTGATGATATATCCGATTGGTAGACTGGTATAATAAAACGACTGGAGGGGTCGCATAGTGGTCGAGTGCGCTACCTTGGAAAGGTAGTATATCTTCACGGGTATCGAGAGTTCGAATCTCTCCTCCTCCGCCAAATATGAATACCTTACAGGTGTAAGGTATTCATATTTGATACAATACAGCTATGGACAAAGATTTTATTAAAAACATAGTTCCCGAAGACTATAAGACAAGAGGTAGTTACTCTCCTGCCAAAAAGATCGATATGGGTAGTTTTTACATTATATTCGTTTCTGGCGTACAAGCTCCACAGGATGACAATCATAAAGTTATTACGGATGATATTGAAGAGCAAACAACATTAGTGTTTGAAAATATCTCCAAGATACTTGCCCAAGCGGGTGCGACTTTAGATGACGTTGTAAAGGCTGTCATATTTATTACAAATATGAACGAATTTGATAAGATTTCAAGGATCAGAGCTGACTACTTCAAGAATTCCATGCCAGTAAGCACGCTTGTAGAAGTGAATAGAATGACGAGAGATGGTGCGAAGATTGAAGTAGAGGTAACGGCAATCATTCAGAAATAAAGGCCCATAGTTAAATGGTATTTTTATTTACTACCGTTAGCTATAATGAATCCCATGTATAACTTACTATTACTTGATGTTGATGGGACGCTTGTTGCATCAAACGGTGAAGCGCTGCCTTCGGCGCGTGTTACAAAGGCAGTGCAAGCTGCATCCGAGACAATCGACGTTGCGATCGTGACGGGACGTCCCTATTTTTATACAAAACATGTGATTGGAGCGCTTGGTCTCAAAGGACTGGGTGTATTTAACGGTGGTGCCGAGATTATAGATGTAGAAACGGGCGAGCAAGTGTTTCGGCAGTCGATGTCTGTCGAGACGTTACGCGAGGCGATTTCGATCGCACTTTCATACGGCTACCCAGTCTTTAATACGATAGGTGACAATGACGTACGGGTAACATCACCTTTAGATGTAGATGAGCCATCGGATAAACTGTTGATCGAGAATGTTCCCACGCATCAAGCATTTGACATTGTAGCGGCACTTGAAGCCGTTGAGGGGACGATTACTCATCCAGTGAGTGCGTGGAGCGACGAAGACGTCGTGAATATAACGGTGTCGCATGAGCACGCAAGCAAGCGCTACGGAGCTGAACGCCTCATGGGCATGATGAACCACACAAAAAAAGAGACGATGGCTATCGGTGACGGGCACAACGATGTGCCACTTCTAGAGGCAGTCGGTATGGGTATTGCTATGGGAAATGCACCCGATGAAGTAAAGAAGCTTGCTCACGCCGTCACGCTGTCGCTCGCTGAAGACGGGGTGGCAGAGGCGATAGAACGGTACATTTTGAACTAAACATAAACACCATATATAGCGTTGTAAAAAACAAACACGACACTATGGGCAGGTTCTAAGGTGTTAGCTCATACTATTTATGCTTGTGGTGAAAAATACATAGAAAATAGGCTTGAAAAACCATATGTAGGGGCATATAGTTCTATGCAGACACTACATATACAGTAGCGCAATCAAAACAGACATTATGCAAGTTAAGAGCACGACCGGCTACGTCGGGATCTTTCTTGAACCCTTTTGAGAGACGGGGGAAAACGGTGGAAATAATAAAAATGACAGGTAGCAATAGGGGATAAACAGACTCATGAGTGGAATTACAGTTGTCAAACGAGACGGAACACGTGAAGCGTTTGACGCCAATAAAATCAATCTCGCACTTGTAAAAGCAAGTGAAGGGTTGCCAGATCAAATTAGCAAGGTTGTACAAGTTGCAACTGAGCTTCAGTTAACATTATTCGACGGTATTACTAGTGAGCAGCTTGATGAAGCAGTGATCCACACGGCACTCCAAAACGTTAAAGACGATCCAGACTTTGACATCATCGCAGCGAGGTTACTGCTCAAGAATATCTACAAGAATATCTTAGGTGACTATGCAGACGAGACTGAACTCAAGAAACTCCACGAACAGAAATTTGCCCAGTACCTCAAGCAAGGCGTTACGGACGGCCTTCTTGATGAGCGCATGAACGGCAAGTTGTTTGACCTTAAGAAGCTTGCAAAAGCACTTGATCCGACCCGCGATAACCTCAGTAAATACCTTGGTGTTGTGACCAACAAAAACCGCTACGCACTTCGTAAGCAAAGTGGTGAGCCAATTGAAGTGCCACAGTTTACTCACATGCGTATTGCTATGGGGCTCAGCTTTAACGCTGAAGATCCAACTGCATGTGCCCTCGACTTCTACGACCACATGAGTGCCCTCGACTACGTTCCTGGTGGATCAACTCGTGTGAACGCTGGTGGCTCATTCCCACAACTCTCGAACTGTTTCCTGATTGAAGTCCAAGACGACATGGATTCAATCGCCAAGGGCGTGCGCGACGTTATGTGGATTGCGAAGGGCACCGGTGGTATCGGCATTTCTCTTAACAAGCTTCGTGCTGCTGGGAGCCCAGTCAAAACAACCAACACCGAGTCAACTGGCCCAATCCCATTTATGAAGATGATCGACACAGCTCTCTTTGCAGTCAGCCGTAAGGGGAAGAAAGCCGGCGCAGCAGCTCTTTACATGGAGAACTGGCACCTTAACTTCCCAGAATTCCTTGATCTCAAGCAGAACTCTGGTGATCCATACCTTCGTACGCGTCTTGCCAATACCGCTGTTTTTATTAGTGACGAGTTCATGAAGCGCGTTCAAAAAGACCAAGATTGGTACCTGTTTGACCCAGCTGAAGTAAAAGACCTTCCAGAACTATACGGTGCTGAGTTCAGCGTCGCTTACTCTGAGTACACCAAAAAAGCAGAACGTGGTGAAATGCGCATCTTTACGAAGCTCAAAGCTCGTGAACAATTCCGCCAGATTTTGATTAACCTTCAGGCAACCAGTCACCCATGGCTGACCTGGAAAGATACGATCAACGTTCGTGCACTCAACAACAATACGAGTACGATCCACCTTTCAAACTTATGTACTGAAATTACCTTGCCTCAAGACAAAGACAACACGGCTGTCTGTAACCTCGTGAGTATTAACTTGAGCGCTCACCTGAACGCTGATAAGATTTGGGACTGGGACCGCTTGGCTGATAGTACTCGCAGCGCGATTCGTCAGCTTGATAACCTCGTTGACATCACCAATACACCAGTACCGGAAGCCATGAACAGTAACACCCAAAACCGTGCACTCGGCCTTGGTGTGATGGGCTTTACTGAAGTCATCGAACGACTTGGTCACAGCTACGAGAGCGAAGAGGCGTACGACCTTATCGACCAACTGGTTGAATTCGTCAGCTACAACGCAATTGACGAGTCTGCCAACCTTGCGAAGAAGTACGGTGTCTATCCAACATTCAAGGGAAGTGGTTGGAGCAAGGGAATCCTTCCAATCGACACCATTGATACACTTGCTGAAGACCGTAAGGTAAAGGTTGAAGTAAACCGCAAGACTCGCCTTGATTGGGAAACACTGCGCGCGAAGGTGAAGAAGGGTATGCGTAACGCAACTCTTATGGCAATTGCGCCAACAGCAAACATTGCACATATCGCTGGCACAACTCCTGGCCTTGACCCACAATTTGCACAAATCTTTAGCCGCTCGACACTTAATGGTAAATTCCTTGAAGTAAACGTTAATCTTGTCAACGACCTAAAAAACCTCGGTATTTGGGACGATGTCAAAGAGGACGTACTTCGTCTGCAAGGTGACGTACAGCTCATCGACGCAGTTCCGCAGCGAGTAAAAGATGTATACAAAACAAGCTTCCAGCTGAGTCCGTACGCCTTTATCGAAGTAGCTGCGAGGGCACAAAAATGGGTTGACCAAGCGATTAGCCGCAACATGTACCTCGAGACACGCGATATCGACGAAATGGTAGACATCTACTCCGCAGCATGGAAGCGTGGCCTCAAAACCACGTATTACCTTCACGTAAAACCACGACACAGTGCCGAGCAAAGTACCGTTAAGGTGAACAAAGCCGAAACGACCGCTGGCGGTGCCCGTAAGACCGGATTCGGCTTCGCAAAAAAGCAAGAGGTGGGAGTATGACAGGTTGAATAGACAAACACACACGAACAAAACAATAAAACAGAATCAGTAGGGGGATAAAACAATGAACGCATCAGCAATAATCGACGACAACATGACGTTAGAAGAAAAACTCGCAGCAATTGACGCCGCAATGGCAACTGCGCAGGTACAAGCAGACCAAAACGCAGCCGCACAGGGTATGATCGCTGCACCACTCGACCCAGCAGACCTCACAATGTGTGACGGTTGCCAATAATCAACTAAGGAGAACAATTATGCCAGGAATT
>DIZB01000019.1 GCA_002427805.1 Candidatus Saccharibacteria bacterium UBA6039 | reverse complement strand
GTATAAGAGACAGCCAATAAGCTGATCGGTAAAACGGTTGAAATTGAGTTTATTCGAAGTCTTCAAACTGCTGCCGGTAAGATGATGTTTGCAAAACTCGTTGAGCGCCAAGAGCAAGTAAAGCAACCGTTTACAAAGCCTTCGAAAACGACTCGTCCGCCACGCGTTCAGCCTACCCCTGTCCCTCAGATTGTTGAGCCGACTAAGCCTAAGGTTATTGCCGCTGCGCCTCAGCCAGCGGTTGTGGCATTTCATAGTGATCATAATGATCAACGACTGGCTACTCGCAGTACCAATCCGCGTGCACCTCGTAAGCCGTATCAACCTCGCCAGAACAATGCCAGTAACCAAAACGAACAACAACGCGCGCAAGCGCCAAAGGCTCCTAAAAAGCCTCGTACGTCAGCACAGAATGAAGACGACCTGATTCGTCTATTAAATAATCAATAGTTGATATCAAGAAGTAAAATAGCCCGTACGATCGGGCTATTTTTATATACGAGATACGACTCTAAAAGTTACCAGTGACAGTGTAAAGATCTTGGTCCGTGACAGTAGCGGATCCTGTCGGTAGCGTAGCACCCGTATATGTTGCAACATATGTCACGCCATCAGACGATGTCGCCGTTAATGTTGATGAACCAACTACTACCGTTACTCCACCAATTGCTGGGTTTGCATTAGATCCAGTAGCGGTTTTCACTGTAATTGTCCATGTACTGGCGCCGGTGCCGGGTTGGACTTTGATATTGCCAACTATTGAGGGAGGCGTATCTCCAGCAAGGTGAACGTTATCATCTTTCGTTGCGTCGTAGCCATCAGGTACGTTGCTGTATACGTCTGACTTCGTAATAGGGTCAGTTGACTTTGTGACGGCGAGCGTAATTTTAGCACTTGCTGGCGTGTATTGGGTAGCCTTATATTTCGAGACTTTATCGAAGTCGAGTTGCGTATTTGTCTGACCTTGTGTTGCGCTCCACCACGATGGGTATAGCTCTTTGCCGACTTTTTGGATACCAGCAGGTTGCGTGAACCAGTCACCAGCTTTCCATTTGCCTTCACTCGCGTAGACTGTTTGGTGTGCATATGCCATCACACTTGCAATGATCGGACCAGGCATTGATGAACGGCCATTCTTAAGGACTGTCGCATCTGAGTTACCGAGCCATACGCCCATAGTAAGAGCTGGGCTGTAGCTCATCATCCAAATGTCTTTTGCGAATCCGCCGCGGTCAGATGTACCAGTCTTTGTTGCTGTCATGACGCCAGGAATATACATACCAGTCGCGTGGTAGCCGTCGAGTGGCGTACGAGCTGCGTCGTCGTTCAGGATGTCGCTGACGATGTAGGTAGACTGTGCGTCGACAATTCGCTTGCCAGCTGGGTCAGTCCATTGTTGCAACACATCACCACTGGTATTAGTGACCTTTAAGATGCTTGATTGTGGCTTGTAGACGCCCTGACGAGCGAGTGAGGCATAGGCGTTGACGAGATCGACTTGACGTACGCCACACCCACCAATTGCAGCTGCAAGGCCTACTTCGGTTTCCGTACCTTGTGTACAGTAGCTTGATGCACCCATGGCATGTATTTCGTCAAGAGTTGGCGTGATGCCATTGATTGCCATGGCTTTAATTGCCGGGATATTACGTGAGGTTGCGAGACTCGAACGAATGCTTATATTACCTAGGAACTTACGGTCGGCGTTCTGTACATCACATGTATTATTACAGTAGAGACTATTGATATTTTCGTCTTTTAGAATACTTCCGCTACCATAGTTAGCTTGGCCTGCTGCTTTTTGTTGGAATAGTTGCGAGTAGACAAGTGGTTTGACCGTTGATCCAGGCTGAATGTATGACAGCGCTGCGTTATCTTGCCCGTACCCTGGATAGGTGAAGCTTCTACTACCCAGCATGGCGACAATCTGACCAGTTTGAGTATCTTCAACTGTCGCAGCTCCGTTACTGAAGCCTGCGCTTTTTGGAAGTGAAGAGTTAAACATCGCCGTCATAGCATCCTCGAGTTTGCTTTGAATACGGAGGTCGAGTGTTGTCGTGACGGTGAGTCCACCCTGTCCGACAGTTGTCGCGCCAAGTTCGCTCTCAAGTTCACTACGTACCATTTGCACGAAGTGAGGTGCTTTGATGTTTGCAGTCTGGTCCGGCTCAGGGTTGATGTGGTCGAGGATTGGATATGCCTTGGCAGCGTCACCGTCAGCCTTTGATATGTAACCTTGTTCAACCATATTATCGATAACGGTATGTTGACGTGCTATCAGTGCGTCGTGAGCATCAGGCGTCAGTCGGTATGGGTTGAATGTTGTTGGGTTTTGTGGGATAGATGCGAGTAACGCTGCCTCGGGAATAGTGAGGTCTTTAGCAGACTTCCCAAAGTACGTTTGTGCACCAGATTCTGCGCCATTCCTTGGACCACCATATGGTGATTCGTTCAGGTAAAGCGTGAGTATTTGGTCTTTATCATACATACGTTCAACTTCAACAGACAGGATGAGCTCTTTTATTTTACGTGCGATACCACTGACGCCGCCACGATCTGTTGCTTCGCTCGAAAAGAATACTTGCTTTACGAGCTGTTGAGTAAGCGTCGAACCACCTTGAGTGTCACCGCCTGTCACGTTATTCACAACCGCTCGTGCGAGTCCAATTGGACTGACACCGCCATGCTTATAAAAGTCTCTGTCTTCGATGGCGACAGTCGCTTCCTTTAAGTATTTACTGAGGTCTCCACTAGCGACAACGAGTTTATAATTACCGCCACCTTCGTCTTGCCAGAGAACTTGTCCGTTGCGATCTAAGTAGGTTGTAACGGTTGATTGGACGCGCTTTGCGAGTTCATCCGGACGAATAGAATCAAGGTCCTTACGGAAGTAGGCAAAAAGGCCGCCGACAAGGAGCGCTAAGAGGAGAAGCCCGACTCCAGCAACCTTAAGCGCCATAATAGCGCCGCGCTTACTAAACCAGTATGCCCAGAATCGTTTCGGGTGCAGACGATAAAAGAATCGTTTTACAGGATGTTTCGGCAAGGTTGCTAGGTACTGAGCGTGTTTACGCGACTCAGCATCCTTCTTGGTCTTACGACGGTGTGACAAATTAGAGTACAGGCTCAATTTACCTGAATGTGATGGTTTTTTAGCCACAGTTATATTTTCCCATAAGCAATATCACTGTCCATTATAGCATTAATTCGAGTGCGTAAAGCCCTAAATATTGCTATACTTATGCACATACTAATAAGGAGATACGATGACACTTTCCGAAGAATTACAGTGGCGCGGGTTTGTTAACCAGACCACGTTCAAAGATTTATCAGCCCTTGATAAGGCACCTATCTCTTTCTATTGGGGCGTAGACCCAAGCGCTGACAGTATGACGATCGGTAATCTCGCTCCAGCAATGATGGTTCGACACTTTATTGAACATGGTCATAAGGCATTTCTGCTTGTAGGCGGTGCAACGGGCATGATCGGTGATCCGGATGGCAAAAAGGACGAACGTACCTTATTGACACTTGAAGACATCGCGTTCAACAAATCATCGATTGCCAGGGAGTACCAAACTGTCTTCGCTGGCCAGGATTTTAGCGTGGTTGATAATTATGATTGGTTTAAGGACATTAACTATATCGATTTCCTGCGTACAGTTGGTAAGAATGTGCCACTTTCACAGATGCTTGGTCGCGATTTTGTGCAATCTCGCATTGGCGACGATGGGTCTGGTATTAGCTACGCAGAGTTTAGCTACTCACTTATTCAAGGTTACGACTTCCTCCACTTATATAAAGAGCACGGCGTCACACTTCAGGTATGTGGGGCAGACCAATGGGGTAACTCACTTGCTGGCGTTGATCTCATCCGCCGAGTTGAGGGTGCAGAAGCTCATGTGTACTCAACGCCACTTGTTATTAATAAGTCGACGGGTGTGAAGTTTGGCAAATCTGAAGGTGGCGCGATTTGGCTCAATGCCAAGAAGACGAGTGTCTACGCCTTTTACCAGTTCTGGCTCAATGTTGAAGATGCAAGTGTTGGTGAACTACTACGTTTTTACACGCTACTTGATAAGCCCGAGGTCGAACGGCTTGAAGCTCAGGTTACCTCGAACCCTGGTGCCCGTGAGGCCCAAAAAGCCCTTGCCTACGCGGTGACGACAATTGTGCATGGTGAAGAACGAACGGATAGTGTTGTGCGTGTTACGTCTGTACTATTTGGTGGCATTGATTTCACCACTTTGACACAAGAGGATATTGAAACATTGGCTGCTGAAATTCCGCACGGATCGATTAATAAAACAGTGAGTGAACTGCTCATTGAAGGAGAAATCGTTAAAAGTAATGGCGAAGCGAGGCGTCTTATTGAGAACGGTGCGATTTCTATAAATGGTGATAAAGTGACTAAGGATCTCGTGATTAATGAACAGTCATTGATTAAAAAAGGTAAGAACACGTTTATCCTTGTCCGCTAGTTGCTGAAACCAGGCGTATAATAGTAATCATGCAACTTTCAACTGAACATTTATCATCCGAGGCAATTACACATATAAACGAATGGTTGAGCGAACCAAAATACGCTGAGTATAAGCAAGAACTCGAAACGCTGATTCACAATGAAGCGTGGCAAGTGCTTGAAGATTCATTCTTTAAAGTCATCGAATTTGGGACAGGTGGCCGACGTGGCACAACTGGTGTTGGGTCAAACCGTATTAATAAAGTAACCATTGGAGAAAGCGCACAGGCGCTTTGTTTGTACGCACTCTCTTTTGATCCTGATGCTGCTAAAAAAGGTATTGTCATTGCCTGTGATACGCGTCTATCATCACCGGAACTGAGTCGTTTCACAGCCCAAGTAATTGCTGCGAATGGGTTTCAAGCCTATATCTTTGATAGTTTTCGGGCAACGCCAGAACTAAGCTTCGCTGTTCGTCATTTGGGCTGCGCAGCGGGTATTGTGATTAGTGCAAGTCACAACCCCCCAGCAGATAATGGCTTTAAGGCCTATTGGAATGATGGTGGTCAGTTGGTTGCTCCACACGACAAGGGTGTGCTGGCTATGGCTGCAGCAATTACTGAAATTCACACAGTTGATTTTGATCAAGCCGTTCAAGATAAAAAAATCGTCATAATCGGACAAGAAGTCGATGATGCGTATATTGCTGCCGCTAGTGCTCAAGCTGAAGGAACTACTCGTGATATAGCCATTGTCTATTCACCACTCCATGGTGCAGGGCAGACGAACGTACTACCGGTCCTTCGAGCGGCTGGGTTTCGTACAATTTCCGAGGTGACGGCACAAATGGTGCCCGATGGTCACTTCCCCACGATCGAAAATGGTAAACCAAATCCTGAGGAACGATCAGCAAATGACCAGGCTGTCGCACAACTAATGGCTGAATCGGCAGATATTGCCATTACTAACGACCCTGATGCTGATCGTATAGGGGTAATGGTCAGACAAGGTGACGAACCAGTCTATTTAAACGGTAACCAATCAGCTGTTCTAGCAGCGGACTACACACTAAAGCAACTGCAGCAAAAAGGCGAGCTCACGCCAAAGCACTATATCGCAAAAACAATTGTGACAACTGATATGTTAACCGCGCTCGCGCGACACTACAGCGTCACGATGTACACTAATATGTTGATTGGCTTTAAGTATATCGGTGAATTAATCTTGAAAAAAGAATCAACGGATGAGATCTTTGTTATCGGTGGGGAAGAAAGTTATGGATTGCTCAAGGGTACCTATGCGCGGGACAAAGATGGTGCCGCCGGCGCTCTGCCACTCGCTGAATACGCTGCTGAATTGAAACAAGACGGAAAGACGTTGTACGATCGATTGCTCGAGCTCTATAACCAGCATGGTCTGTATGTCGAGAGGCTCAATACGATGGTATGTCCTGGAGCAAGTGGGTTTGAGCAGATGCAACGTATCATGACCAGCCTCCGGGAGTCGGCTCCGACTGACATTGAGGGACATACGGTGACAGCTCTTATGGATTACGCATCACTGCAGCGTCAGGATCTTAAGACGGGCGAGACAACACCAATTGATTGTCAAAGTGGCAATGTGATTGTACTTGAATTTGGTGATAGCCGCCGACGTATCACTATCCGTCCCAGTGGTACTGAACCAAAGTTGAAATTCTATATCCAGTGGTACGCTGCTACCGAACAGGGTAGTCCAATACGGGATCAATACGAGCATATCGAGCGACAACTTGAAGGGATGGCTAAGGAACTGGAAGGTATCTTACTAAAACGCTAACGAGTATTACTGATATGATAGCTATATGAACCTTGTGTCGGAGCTACAAAAAGTAAAAGGGGTGGGTGAGAAAACGGGTCTGCAGTTTGCGCAGGCGGGTATTCATACAGTGGGTGATTTAATCACCTTTTTACCACGAGCTTTTGAGGATTTTTCTCATGTGACGGGGATTACTGATATTAAGCCTGGCAAGGCAACTATAAAGGCCCACTGTGAAATGATAGTTACGCGCCCAGTTCGTAGGGGGCTTCGCATAACGACCGCAACACTTACGGATGGAACAGGTAAACTCCAGGCAGTGTGGTTTAACCAGCCCTACCGTGAGGCGCAGTTAAAGACTGGCGAAGAATTCTTTTTTTCTGGTGAGTTCGAGTTTAACTACAATCGTTACCAGCTGACGAATCCAAGTGCCGAAAAAGTCAGCGAGGTGCCCGTTCAGACAGATAGAGTACTACCGGTATACCGTGCAATTAAAGGTCTTAAATCGACACTTGTTCGTAAGATTCTTGATGAGCTGAAGCCACTTGTGACGATGCTTCCAGAGACCCTACCTACAACCATTGTTCAAAAGGAGAAACTCCTTAGCCGTAGTGATGCCATTTTAGCTGTTCATTTTCCAAAGACTCCCGAGCAAATTGAGAGCGGGCGTGAGCGCTTAGCATTCGAGGAACTATTTGAACTGCTACTTGCGAGTCAACTGAATCGTCAGGAAAATGCCAAGCTTGAGGGCTGGCACATTCCTTTTGAGCAGCAAGTCGTGAAGGATTTTGTGGCTGGACTTCCGTTTACACTCACAGGAGCACAACGGATCGCAGCTTGGGATATATTGCAAGATTTTGAGAAAAGTACGCCGATGAACCGATTACTGCAAGGTGACGTTGGGTCCGGAAAAACGGTGGTTGCAGGTCTTGCTGCCCGGCAGGCTGCTCACGAGGGTTTTCAAACAGCGGTTATGGCACCGACAGAAATCTTAGCATCTCAGCATGCTGAAACACTTCAAAAATTATTATCGCCATTTGGTGTCACTGTCGGGTTACTGACGGGGAGTGTGAAAGGTGCTGCTAGAAAAGAACTATATAAGGCGATAGGGAATGGTGACGTCCAAGTTGTTGTGGGGACGCATGCGCTTATTCAGGAAACAGTTTCGTTCCACAGGCTTGGCTTCGTTGTGATTGATGAACAACATCGTTTTGGCGTGAAGCAGCGTCAAGAACTGCTTAAGAAATCCGAGCATATGCCACACTTACTGGCTATGACGGCAACACCGATTCCACGTAGCCTCGCGCTGACCGTGTACGGCGAACTAGATATCTCGATTCTTAATGAACTTCCAAAAGGACGTCTGCCAATAAAAACGAAGATCTGGTCACCAAATAGCAGACCGCAACTGTATAGTTTAGTTGACGAGGAGATTACTAAGGGTCGCCAAGCGTATGTTATTTGTAGCTTGATTGACGACAACCCAGATAATGACATTAAAAGCGTGCAGGCTGAATACAAGAAGTTACAAAATTCCGTTTTTAAACACCGCCGTATTGGACTCTTGCATGGCAAGTTGGCTCCAGGCGAGAAAGATGCCGTTATGCAGCTGTTTGCGCGAGGTGAACTTGATATTCTGGTGAGCACCACGGTTGTTGAAGTTGGTGTGGACGTACCGAATGCGACAGTCATGGTCATCGAAGATGCTGACCGATTTGGATTGAGCCAGCTTCACCAGCTCCGTGGGCGCGTTGGTCGTAGTATCCATCAAAGTTATTGTTACTTAGTGACGAGCACCAGTGCCTCGCCATCTCAGCGACTGAAGGAGATAGAGAAAAGTAACGATGGATTTTACCTCGCTGAAGTCGATCTGTCTCTACGAGGAGCTGGTGAGATATATGGTCATGCCCAACATGGTGCACTGAATTTACAAATAGCGACGCTTGCCGATACGAAGCTTATAGCAAGGGCTCAATCGGCAGCAAAGGCATTCGTCGCGTCTGGGGCTGATCTGTTAGAATATAAAGAGTTAGCGGCACACGTAAAGAAATATCAACGCCTAACGACACTAAATTAAGGGAAATGAGCAACCCGAGATAAAAACCGTAGGTTTGTCTCATGAACTGCTATGTATTCTGGAACAACATTTCGTAAACACTCAGGAAGCATCGTTGGGGTCCATCAAAAGATTGACCGCATTGCACGTCGCCATCTTCGGGCGCTTCTTGCTGATATTCACGCTTTCCCAACCAGTGCTCAAATTCTACACTTCGAAGGCAATAACGGACCCGATGGTATAAAACGAAAGAGCCCCTCAAAAGACGAGCCATGGCACTATATTGATCCAACAAAAAAGAATGATCGTGTCCTCGTTAACCTTATTACTGACCATGAATATAATCTCACACAGGCTTTGAAAGAAAAGAATATGGAACGAGCGGCTTTTGAAGCGGCTTGGCTAGCTCATGCGATTGTTGATGGTCTGACTCCTGCTCATCACTATCCACTGAGCGACAAGATTGAAGAGTTGTGGGGGAAACCACATCACGAGCGCCTGACTATAAAAGATAAGAATGTCATTAAGGGTACTAATCGCAGAGATACGATTTCTAAAAACTGGCAGTATTGGGGTGCGGGGGGCGTTTTTACGGCACATCTTTCTTTCGAGCTTGGTGTTGCCGCTACAATTGCGCCACAATCATTTACAGCTGCTGGTCCGACAAAGGGCGACATAGATGAACTTGAACGCGTAGGTCTTGAAAAAGTATTTTTAAATGCGGTTCACAAAATTGCCAGTCTAAAATTATATGATGAGTTTGGCCAATCGGGGTGGACGCGAAGTCTCGCCACTCGTACGCGTAAGGTACTTGTGCCCGAAATCATAAAGGTAGTAACACTCGCGTGGTATGGTGCATATTTGGCGTCACAAAAGGATGGGTCATGAAGTTTCGCGTTATCTCAGGTGCATTTGGTGGACGCAACATCACGGCACCGGATAGTGACGCGACACACCCAATGAGTGAGCGCGTGCGAAACGCTATGTTTAATATAATAGGCGATGAAATAAAAAATGCTCAGGTGCTCGATGCGTTTGCAGGGAGTGGTTCGGTTGGGATTGAGGCGATGAGCCGGGGCGCAGCTCACGCTACTTTTATTGAGCGCGATAGGCATGCGTCAGATGCGCTACTTGCAAATATTACACTCCTTGGTATAGACGCTCAGACAACGCCCATTCACGGTACAGTGGAGTCTTATGTAAAGAGTGCCGCAAAACATTTTGATATTATATTTGTTGACCCACCATACGATGACCTCCAGTTATCCACAGCCTTCGCATTAACAAAGCTATTGCAACCCAATGGGCTTATGGTATTATCATACCCAGGTAGGGGTGAGACGCCGACCGGCACTAATGGAGTTGTTGTGGTGGACAATCGTAGTTACGGAACTGCGGCTCTCGCGTTTTACCGTAAAGAGGACGTCTAGGCGTCCTCTTTGAATGTATATCGTTTTTATTTAATCAGAATCGGTGTTGGTGACGTTGGAATGGGTAGTTCGAACGATTGATGTTGCATAATGGCAACGTACAAAAACTGTGGAACTGAGCCAAACTGAACAGCCTTTGTAATGTCGTTTTTTGCGTCTACATTGTCACCTTCGGCACCTTTTAAGATAGCCATGTACGTAAGTAATTTATAGTCTTGTGGGTATAAACGGAGCGCCTTATTCAGGAATTGTTCGGTTGCTGGGTCTTGCCAATTCGCTAAGTAAATCTGGCCTAGGTTTTCATAGACGAAATCCATACTCCCGTAACTAAGTGCCTTATTATATGACGTGACCGCTTGTTCATAATCGCCGGAGAGATGATATGCAACACCGAGATTATCGTAATTGCCAAGACCCGCAAAGATAGCGATTGATTGCTGGGCATAGTTTTTCGCTTCTGTGTAGCGTTTATTATCAATCATATACCTGTCTCTTATACACATAT
>DIZB01000014.1 GCA_002427805.1 Candidatus Saccharibacteria bacterium UBA6039 | reverse complement strand
CTGCGCAGCCCTCAGCTTATTAAGGAGCTTATTGGTCATAGTACCGTTACTTCGCGCGACACAGTATACGATATCGGGGCGGGGAGTGGTGTTATTTCGTCGGTCCTTGCAACCCGCGCAAAAAACGTCGTTTCAATTGAGTTTGAGCCACGTACAGCCACAAAACTACGTGAGAATATGGCAAATTACCCGAATGTTACGGTTATTGAAGGTGACTTTTTGACGATGGAGCTCCCAAGAACACCATATAAAATCTTCGCCAATATTCCATTTCATCTCAGTTCACCAATTGTCCGTAAGCTCACCGAAGCCCTTCATCCACCGGAAGCAATCTATCTGATCGTACAGAAGCAATTTGGCTACAAATTAGTGCCGAGCCCTGATCGTTTTACCGCTCAGCTCGCCATCCTCATCGGCCCACTTTTTGCCGCTCGTATCCGCAAGAAGCTTGAGCGAACCGATTTTGTGCCACATCCGAATGTCGACACTGTCATGTTAGAGCTTCTCCGTCGAGACGAGCCACTTATTCCGCTTTCTCTTATGCCGACATACCGCGAGTTTGTGACTGGCTGTTTCTCTGACCCGAAAATTTTTGCCAAAGCGCCACAAAAAAGCATCAACCTCCCTGTTGGCATAAAACCTTCCGAAATGTCACTCAATCAATGGGTCGAACTTTTTCAGGCGTTTCTATAGATTAAAGGCGAGCTTCGCACCTTGAAGCGAGTCGATCACAAACTGCGCCATTCTAGCAGGTATCAGCCTGTAATTGCTTGGTTGGCGTCTCTTCTTACGAGCCAAAGTAACCGTATGTGGCCGAGTGGTTCGCTCTACACTTGTACCTACCTGAGAGATGAAATAGAGAAGATAACCCAGGCCGTGTCGCTCAACCAATTCCAACATTGCCTTTGAGGGGTCATCGTAGCCAAGACGATACAAAAGATCGAGCAGCTGCTCCTGTAGAGTCGCCTGGAGCTGTTCAAATGTGGTCTGTTCGTCGATATCAGCGTAGGCAAGTTCTATACGAAGCCGCAAAATAGCCTCAGTAAATTCCGTCTTCGTAAAGACACGCTCAGAGGAGGTGAGTATAGAATGAACGTTATTTTCACCCTCCATCCCTTCAAGTGCATCGTCTGCGTATATATCAAGAAGATTGGCAAACACGATTTCAACCGGTATATCTTGATGATCTTGCACTAGCTCGTACATATCTGCGTATGTCCGGACTGGCCCATCATCTTCGCTCATAAGTAGTGCTTCAAACGCACTCACATCGACCTGCTCGAGAAGTGACTCAAAATCATATATGTTCACATCTTCTTCAAGCTCGGACTCTAGCTCTCGCGCTGGCGATGTTTGGCCTTCAACTTCGACTTCTGCTTCTGCTTCCTCGTCCGAATCAACTGTCATTTCCGTCGTCACTTCTACTAAAAGAACCAACTCTTCTTCGTAAAACGAAAGAACTTCAATCTGCGCATCTTTAATCGCACGGCTTTTTTCTTCTTGCTCAGTCATCTCCACAATAACTGGTATCCCGACTGCTTCGTCTAATCGTGTTGGTATGGGCTCTACGGGCTTCGCTTCAACGAAAGACTCCTCTGCGACGGTGGCTGGCGCTTCAGATTTTGTGACCTCTCCACTTGGAACTATCAGTTTCTCAGCAGCAGATGGCTCTGTCGATACGACAGCAGGACCTGCATCGGCGACGTTTTTTATCGGTGTGACAACGCCACTATCAACTGCCTTTTCAATGACGAGCGTTTCTTGCGGAGAAGCAATGGTCTTTACTGCCATGCTATCTCCTGCTGTTGGCACTTTTGCAACTGGCGCTGTCGCCGCTGCATCATCTGCGACCTTTTCATCACCATCATCCGACTCTTCCGTGTCTTGTTTTTTCTCGTGTGGTGCAATAAACGATGCAAAAGCCTCAAATCCATCTTCACCGGCTATTGTCTGTGCATGTGGGCATGCATCGATTATCTGCGCAGCCGTACCACTATACGTTGTACCACCATTGTGTGTGTAACTAAACTCTTTTCCACCAAAAAACTGCTCTGCTTTCTCGCGCGCCTCTTGCAACCTATCGTTATACTCAGACCCATGAGTCTCACGTGCGACATTCATGTCTTCAGCAGAAAAATCTCCAAGGGTCTCCCTGTTGTCTATGGATTCCGTAGATTCATTTTCTTGTAATGTCTCTGATCCCACCTAATACCTATCTACTGATGCCTCTTAAGTACCTGGCGTCCCATTTGTTTACTACGCTCAAAAATAGCTGGGTTTCTATTCTCGAGCGATAGGGCAGTATCATGCATACGAGCGAGTGTTGCCATAACCGCCTCGCTTCCTTCAGACGCAATATGGCGGCCACATATCATAATCGCCTCATCAAGTGTCAGCGTCGCGATTGTGTTCGTGCTCTCTCTTGTATAGGTAAAAAGTGCGTCACTACCAAATAGGGCAACGACTTCACCGCGCAAATTGCCTAGTGCTGCGCTTTGCTGTGGTGTGAATTCTTCCATATGTTAATGCCTTTATGTGTTACCTGTATTGCTATCTATTGTACCAGCTGCAACACAGCACCGGTATGCGTTAGCCTGTATTTTCGATAGAATCACCACGAGAGACCAAATTAGTGGTATGATGATACGGATATAACAGATTGGAAATACATCATGGCCAAACACAAGAACTGGCACGGCGCAGCGCGCAAGCGCATCTTGAAAAAGAAGCTCAAATCAAAAATGAAATAACCTAAGCCCCTCGCGGGCTTAGGTTATTATTTGCGCGAGGAATGAAGGCACATCAAGAATAGCTATAGCCATCGCCATAAGGTACACTAAAAGTATGACTACACCCCTTAATGAACCTGTTTCCTCAACAGGTAACAGTGAGGTCGTTGCCCCAAAGAAGCGACATTTATCCGCTACTATCAACCGTCACGCTATAATAACAGTTGCTGTCTTTATTGTGGCTAGTGTCGTGACATTTTTATTCATATCTCCTCTTATTATCCGTACACTATTTCCGCAATACAATATAATAGAAAACTACACAACTGTCGGTGTTTGTACCGACGAAATACCAACACACTCAACCGTCTTTCTGCCTGCGACCTGTGCATCACTTGCTCATAGCTCTACTATTGGGTGCATCTCTACCTTGGGATTTCGTTACGCCGCGCCCGCTTTGTCGACCAACGACCAGAAAATACTTTGTCCGACGCTCATAAGTAAGACAGATACAAGGGGAGTTCAAAATATAGCCCTTCCAGTGCTCCCTTTAGAAGAAGTGACCCTTAAAATCATAATAACAAGCCTTGTCATGCTTGGCTTAGTCTCACTATACGGCGCAGGGTACGTCATCTGGCGCCGCAGACTTCAAAAATAAACGTATCTGCTCGCTAAAGACCGTACTTTGCTTTCACTTGATCTTTGTTGATCCCATTGGTGATATCTGCATAGCCCATACTCTCTAGAATTTGCTTAGCGACGTTTGATCGACTGCCAGTACGACAATAGACAATTATCTTGGCATCCTTCGCGATAGCGTCTAATTCTTTCGTGCCCGATAGTAGCGCTGAAGGCGGCAGATTAATCGCGCCGTCAACATGTCCTTCACTAAACTCTTCCGGTTCTCGAACATCAATAACTGTATAATTCATCCCTCCATTATAGTCTTTTGGCTATTGAGTGGCTACAGGTCCAAAAAAATGTGTCGCTCAAATCTCAATTGAGGCTCCATGCTATAATAGAAGTATAAGACGTAAGGAGGCAGCATAAACCGGACTCACGCCAAACAAATTTTCCTTGTACTCCTAGGTGGGGTCATTACTGCAGCCGGACTGCAGTTTTTTCTTTTGCCAAATCATCTCATTGATGGTGGAGTAACTGGTATATCCATCATTATCGCACATCTTACAGGGCTGCCGATAGGTGTGTTTATACTACTTATCAATATTCCGTTTGTTATACTCGGCTATAAGAAATTTGGTAAAACATTTGCCTCGTTATCAATCATTGGCATTATTACGCTGGCGATCTTAACGTCGCTTCATACACCCCAGGGCCTTACGAATATTCCGATTCTTGGCTCCATATTTGGAGGTATTGTTGTTGGCGTTGGTGTTGGCATTGTCGTTCGTTACGGTGGAATCATCGACGGTACCGATACAATCGCACTCCTTATCGACCGAGTGACTGTCTTTTCGATAGGGGAGGCAATCATGGTCATTAATGGCTTCATTATTACCGTCGGAGGATTTGTCTTTGGGTGGGACTCGGCGCTGTATTCTCTCGTGGCTTACTTCGTGGCACACAAAGCAATTGATATTACAGTTGAAGGCCTCAACGAATCACGCAGTGTGTGGATCGTTAGTATGCGTGTACGCGAAATCGGAAAAGCGATCAATGAGCTCATCGAAGAACCCGTCACATTCGTGAAAGAAAGTAACCCGAAAGACCCAGAGCCCCACGGCGTCATGCTCGCCGTTATTACCCGCTTTGAGGAAGAAAAGGTCAAAAATGCAGCACAGCAAATAGACCGACACGCCTACATAGTCATTACACGAGCTCACGAAGTGATGGGGAGAATATCCGAAGGATCGCTATACAGAGATACATCGCGCCTGAAAAGATCCTCGAAGCCAAATGCACTATAAGAAAAAACTCTGCAGCAAAAGTATATTACTCGTAACTCTTTAATGGGTTAGCGGATATGTTCCAGAAAACTAGGCAGTCGCGTTCAGTATCTTTTGTTGAATCTCTACAAGACGCGTTTCATCCATCCGCGGACCTTCGATCGTCGTGATCCAGCCTCGATACTCTTCCGTAAATTCTTTTTCCTCACTCCATACATCAGTTTGTAAGGCAAGCTCACCATAAAGGGGATAAAGCTTTGCGTGAACATATGCCACACCGGTACCTTCAAAGACAAGTGCGACTCGCTTTACCTCAAGTACTTTTTCAAGCAGATTTGCGACTATTTTTACCGCCTTCATAAAATCAACATACGCACCAGAATCCATGTTGAATATGTAATCGCCATTGTTATGTTTGGGAATCACTATAGTGAGGCCTGGGGTATTTGGAAAGGGCGTCAGGAAGGCAAGGAAGTTATCATCCTCCCAAACTTTATAGCTAGGGATTTCATTACGAACAATTTTATCGAAAATAGTGTCGGTCATGGCTTCATCATAACAACGAAATCCCCCTAATGAAAGGTTTTGACATATTTTAATAATAACGAAAAATAATGACTTCTCATCGTTTTAAGCATAATCATTTTGGCTGGGGTTAGTGGATATGTCCCAGGAGAAAATAATGCCCATAAAGCGCACAATTATTAAAATATACTCTTTCTGTTACGCTTTAGTGGCGATAATGATATAATGACGTTAGATTAGCATAAGGGGGTTAGATGGCCGGCGTAAAACGAGTTTTAATAGTTGAAGACGAAAGGCCGCTTTCGCATGCTCTTGAACTGAAGTTGCAACATGAAGGGTTTGAAACGTTTGTCGCCAACAACGGCGAAGAATGCTTAAAAGCAATCGACGAACAAGTTTTCGATATCATATTACTTGACCTTGTTATGCCTATATTTGATGGCTTTCAGGTACTCGAACAACTTCAAAATAAACCGAATAAACCTGCTGTAATTGTATTATCTAACCTTAGCCAAGCAGAAGATGAAGACCGAGTACTCAAGTTGGGTGCTAAAAAGTACTTTATCAAATCCGACACCTCACTAGAGGTCATTGTGAACGAAGTCAAACAAGTATAAAAGATCACGGGGTGGGCCATGTATCCTGACGTCCAGACAATCAAGACGATCCTGGTAAAGGAAAATTATATTTCCGAGGCCGACAGTAAAGCTGCCGAGACTGCATCGCATGATAGTGCTGGATATATCGATTTTTTAATGCGTCAGCAATTACTAAACAAGACATTACTCGGTCAGGCACTTGCCGAAAGCTACAAGATGCCTTTTGCGGACCTGACCATCAACCCAATAACAAAGGAACTTATTGCTAAGATACCTGAAGATATAGCCAGAGCCCAACGCGTAGTATTCGTCAAAGCCTCCGATAAAATTGCCGCTATTGCTACCGACAACCCAGCAGGTGTCAAACTAAAAGATATCGAAAAGCACTTTCCTGGTCAAAAAATCCGTTTAGCCTACACGCTGCCTGAGTACATTGAAGCAAGTTTCAGATTGTACGCAAAACCGCTCGCCACACGCTTTTCGCAAATCATCGAGAACAGTGAACGAGTCGCCCCTGAAATAGTAGACGAAATCATCAAGGACGCACTGACGTACCGCGCATCAGATATTCACTTTGAGCCGCAACTCGATGGAGTAAATGTACGTTTCAGGGTTGATGGCACCTTGCGTGAGGCCGGCGCGTTACCCAAGGAATACTACGAAAACGTCCTTAACCGCATAAAAGTGGAAAGTGGCATGCGCATCGATGAGCACCTTACGGCGCAGGACGGCGCTCTGCAACGAATGGACGGCGGTATAACTACCGATCTTCGTGTATCGTTAATCCCAACTGTTAACGGCGAAAAGGTAGTAATGCGTCTACTTGGGTCCTATGTCCAAAGCTACGACCTAGCCGATATAGGTTTGGATAAAGTTCATCGCGACCTGATAGAAACCTATGCCGCCAAACCTTTTGGTATGATCCTAACAGTTGGTCCAACCGGATCAGGTAAAACGACGACATTATACGCACTGTTGAAACTACTCAACAAACCTAACGTCAATATTACGACTATCGAAGACCCTGTTGAGTACAAAATGGCCAATGTCAACCAAGTTCAGATTCGCGAAGCAAGCAATATGACTTTTGCTAAGGGTCTTCGTTCAATCGTACGCCAAGATCCAGACATTATATTGGTTGGTGAAATCCGTGACGGTGAAACAGCCGAGATTTCGGTGAACGCAGCATTAACCGGCCATTTACTACTGTCGACATTTCACTCAAACGACGCCGCGACCGCCATCCCGCGCTTGGTCGACATGGGTATCGAACCATTTTTGCTCGCCTCGACGCTCCAGGTGGTCATTGCTCAGCGGTTGGTCCGAAAAATCTGTAGTAGCTGTCGGTACAGTATTCCACTCGCCCAAGCACTAACTGGACTTAAAGTTGATACCAAAATGATCACTCATTATTTCAACGATAAGGCCACGGTATACGCAGGCAAGGGCTGTGACGTTTGTAATAATACTGGCTTTGCCGGACGGAGCGCGCTATTCCAGTTTATTGAAGTGACGGCCGAGATGCAGGAATTGATATTAAAGTCACCTTCCACCCAGGAAATTGAAGCCTTAGCACACAAACAGGGAAGCGTTTCGATGTTCGATGACGGCATCATTAAAATTAAGGCCGGCGTCACAACACTTGCCGAAGTGCTGCGCGTTGTCGAGCCGCCGAAAAAGAAGGCTTGAGATGGCAGCCAAAACCCGACCTAAACGCAGGCATTCGCCAAAAAAGTATCACGTGACTGGTAAGGACCGCGAATATTTCACCAGTAACTTAGCACTTTTGCTCCAAGCCGGTGTGGGCGTAAGCGAAGGCCTGACGTCACTGGCCGAGACAAGTCATTCCAAACAATTAGCTCGTGCGCTCAACCAAATCAAGAATGATATCAATGATGGAACAGCGCTGTGGCGCGCCCTGGAACGTAGCGGTGTCGTTGGCAAACAAACACTAGCATTAGTGCAACTGGGTGAACAGTCGGGCAAGCTGGTTCAAAACCTGCAAGTCGCCGCCCTGCAGGAAGAAAAGCAACGAATTTTCCATACCAAACTTCGATCCGCACTTATATATCCTATGTTCGTTATGAGCCTGACACTTCTGATCGGGCTGGCTGTATCGTGGTTTCTGCTACCAAAATTAGCCGACACATTCAGCAACCTCAACGTCAAACTACCTCTGATATCAGCGATATTTATCAATTTTGGTAAATTTTTGAAAGAAAACGGATTGTGGGCTATTCCCTTAGGCGTTGGCGTTGGCGCAATTATTTTATATATACTATTTGGCGCACCCAAAACACGTGTGATTGGTCAGTGGCTGTTGTTTCGCACGCCGGGAATTTCAAGGCTGATGTACGAGATCGAGATTGCCCGATTTGGATATTTGTTGGGAACACTACTCGGTGCCGGGTTATCAATCGTACAAGCACTTGAATTGTTGAAACGAGCCACGAATGCCAGGAGATATCAAAGATTCTATCACTATCTGCACACATCCTTCGAAAATGGCTACAGTTTACATACCAGCCTGGCAAAATATAGACATGTTCGCATATTATTACCCCCAGCCGTACAACAGATGATCATCGCAGGTGAGCGGTCTGGGGCACTACCCGATACTTTGACAAATATCGGCAAGACCTACGAACAAAAGGCTGATGTTTCTACCCAAAACCTCGAAGCCATACTGGAACCAATTATGCTTATCATTGTGTGGTTGGGTGTTATGGGAGTCGCCGTGGCGGTCATTCTACCAATTTATAGCCTGGTCGGCGGATTGGGAACATAGGGCATATGAACGAACGGGGATTTACACTAATAGAGATGCTGCTGTCAGTTGGAATAATTGCCCTGCTAGCAGGGTTGACTACGCCCGTATACCAATCGTTCAATAATCGCAACGAATTAGATATTACCGCCCAAAGCCTGGCCAGCGCCCTGCGGCGTGCGCAGGTGTATGCTCGAAGTGTACACGGTGACAGTCAATGGGGAGTTGAGATCCAATCAGGCGCGATCACTTTGTTTAAGGGCAGCGTGTTTGCCAGTCGTGACACCACATATGATGAAGTCAGCGTCATTTCCTCGTCGACAGCCGTAACAGGTACCAGTGAAATACTCTTCGCTAAACTCAGCGGCGCACCAGCATCGACAGGTAGTGTAACACTCACCGATATTAATAACGAAGTAAGGACGGTGACTATCAATGCCAAAGGCATGGTTTCGTATTAAATCCAGGTCGAAGGCCGGATTTTCGCCAGTCGAAGTATTACTGGCGGCGACTATCTTTGGGTTTTTGGCGACCGCTCTGATCGGCGCCATTATCTATGGCAGAAGCTCAACGGCTGACGCAGGAGAAAGAGTGCGTGCGCAGTTATTAGCCGACGAAGGAGTCGAGGCTGTGCGTAATATTCGTGATGCAGCATTCGCCAATGTGACCGTTGGTACCTATGGCCTGGTGCAAAGTGGTGGAGCCTGGACACTTTCTGGCTCGTCGGATGTGACAGGTATTTTTACCCGCCAAGTTGCCATAGCGACGGTTGATGCATCGCGAAAAAGTGTAACGGTCACCGTGACCTGGCCACAAGGCGCTGCAACTGCGTCAACAACCGTTTCATCGCAACTCACAAATTGGCTGGCGTCGCTCCCTGTAACTACCGGCCCAATCATGATGGCCTACTCCAAAACGACTACCACGCCTTTTTATCGAACGTGGGATGGCACAACCTGGAGCGCCGAAGCATCGGCTCAGGCGGTCGTTGGCAATATAAATTATGTCGTACTCAAAAGTTCTAAAACGCGTAACGAAGCAATTTTGGGAGTACAGACGTCAACAGGTGCTATTTATGTCCAGATTTGGAATGGAACGGCATGGGGTACTCTCACCCAGGTAGGCACCGGCCCTACAACAACTCGTAGTTTCGACATAGCGTATGAACAAAACAGTGGTCGAGCCATCATTGCATACACACCGTCTTCAGGTTCGACTAACTTTGCCTATCGCACGTGGGATGGAACGACGCTGTCCGCGGGTACTACTATTACGATGCCAAACAGGGGCGCAGTTAACTGGATGGAATTACGGCAAAACCCGCTCAGCACAAGTAACGAGGTAGCTATGATAATGCTGGACGCCAAGACTGCCGTTTATGGTATGGTATGGACCGGCAGCGCGTGGAGTAACATGGGGGATACTAAAATCTGGGACACGACCGCTGCTACGGCCACCCAAAAAACAATCGCTGTAAATTATGAACAAACATCAGGCAAAGCCATGTTTATGTGGGGCGATTCTGTTGCAACCAACAATAATTATCGAACTTGGGACGGGACGACGCTCAGCGCTAATACTCTTCTCACTATTTCCACAGAAGGCGGAATATCGGAGTGGGTAGATATTGCAGCCAGGCCAAACTCGAACGAGCTATTTTTCGGCGTCCAAGATGCCGGTGCAGGTCTCAACACCCGTAAATGGTCGGGGTCGGCCTGGGATACTGCCACTCAAGAACCTGAACATAGCACAAAGGTCGAAAACACAACTTCAAAAACCTTCGACATTGTGTGGGAAACTGCTTCTGCAAACCCAGGTAAAGCATGGTTAATGTGGGGGGACGGTGCAACTATTACCAAAAAACAGTGGTCGGGAACGGCCTGGGGCACGGGCAGTATTTTGACCAGTAGTGACGACACATCCTTCATAAAACTCAGGGCAGATCCAGTTTCCGGCACAGTTTTTGCCGGAATATATGAAGATGCGACGTCAGCCACGAAAAATATCTGGGAATCACGCCTAACGGGGGGAGGAACTACATGGAGTGCCAAAAACACCATATGGGCCGGACCGACCAGCGCAACACCTGTGTTCTTTAGGATTGATATAGCAACACCATGAATATAATAACTACACGCCAAAAGGGTTTTACCCTGATCGAACTTCTGTTATACGTCAGTATTGTCGGCAGCTTACTCTTGGCGGTAAGTCTTTTTTTCGCCATGACGGTCGACGCCCGCATCAAGAGTCAAAGTATTAACGAGGTTGACCAACAAGGAATACTCCTAATGGATTATATAACTCAAACAATCAGAAACGCTGATACTATTAGCGCACCAGCGGCTGGCACTTCATCCGCATCACTTACCCTGACAGTACCTACTGGCAGCCTCAGTCCAACAGTATTCGACCTCAGTACAACGACGGCACAAGTACAGGAGGGAGTCGGTACCGCAGTGCCTCTCACAAGCGACAAGGTAGCTGTAAGCAATCTCATCTTCAAAAACCTCACCCGTAGTGGCACACCAGGCATTGTCCAGGTGAGTTTTACTGTGTCACGAGTTAATCCGTCAGGCAAGTCAGAATATACCTATCAGAAAACGTTTACGACTTCGGCCGCATTGAGGCAACCATGATGTATACAACACCTCAGCGATCCAACGGATATATTGCACTCATGGCAGTCCTGATTGTGGGAGCTGCTAGCGTAGCAATCAGCCTAGCGCTACTCGTTGCTGGTGCCGATAGCCAACGATCTACACTTGTCACTCAGCAATCAACTCAAGCTCGCTCACTGGCGTCTGCCTGTGCCGAGGAAGCTCTCCAACAAATACATGACAATACCGCTTTTACCGGCACCAATAACCTCACGTTAGGACAAGGAACCTGTGCCTACACGGTCACTAATACTGGCGGAAACAATCGTACGATCGACACAACCGGAACCGTAAATATCGATATTAGAAAACTGAAAATCTATGCTACAATAGGCGTATCAAGCATAAGCATTACTTCTTGGCAGGAGGTGAGCTAGCATAAGATAAGCAGGAAAGAAGGCATATGGCGCATCTAACATTTAAAAAACAACGCGGATTTACGCTGTTGGAAGTAATGCTCGTTGTAGCAGTTATCGCAATCTTGGCAGGAATCGTCATTATAGCGATTAACCCAGCTAAGCAGCTCGGAGACACCCGTAATGCGCAACGTCAAGCCGATGTGACGACGATCCTGAATGCAGTGTATCAATACTCGCTAGACAACAACGGCGTATTACCGTCAGGGATTACGACAACAGCCACTGAGGTCTGTCTCACCGGTGCAGCAAGTTGTACAGCCCTGGTTGACCTTACCGTTCTTTCAACAAACGAAAAATACCTGACAGCTTTACCGAAAGATCCTCAATGTCCAAGTGTCTGCGCAACAGACGGTGGTGGCTATATGATTCTTAAAACGGCGAATAACCGTATAACTGTTAATGCTCCGGATGCCGAACAAGGCAAAACCATCTCGGTCACTCGTTAGGTAGTAAACCATGTCTCATACTTCAGCTGGGATTAAAGATGGTGATGAGCCACGAGTGCGCGTCACATACGTCTATGCGCTGTTAGCATTTGCATCCCTCTTTGTCTTCGGTTCACTACAAATCCTAGTCGAGGGCGCACCTCGACTAGGATACCTTGAAATTGGCGGCAGCCTGGCTATCCTGATTACGGCAGGGGGACTTAAACGCACGCATAACATCACGCTTGCCAGCAATTTAATACTTTTATCAATCTTGACCATGCTGGTTGTCATGTTGCTCACAGGAGGAACAGCGGATACAGGCCTGTTCTGGGTCTTCCTTTTCCCCGTGAGCAGCTTCTTCCTAACCAATAAGAAGGCAGGTCTGTGGTGGATGCTAGCTCTTTTCATTCTTATTGGCCTTATTATGGTCGGATCTTACTATGGAGAGGTTGCCTCGCCATACTCGTTAATAACACTCCGTCAATTACTTGTAACCCTGGGAGTGGTGACCATTGGGATATACGCATATCAGCAATCGCGCGAATCAATGGCCAGGGAAGCGCAAAAGAGCAGCGTCACATCAAAAGAAGATCGAATTAAAGCCGACATTATTATTGATAACATTGGCGAAGGTGTAGTGGCAGTAGATGTCAAAGGCCGGATTATTCTTGTTAATAAAGTGGCGGCAGACATGATTGGTTGGAAAATTGACGAACTCCAAAATAAAACATACGTCGAGGCTATCCCTATGGTTGACGCCTCAGGACAGAGAGTGACCATCAGCGAACGCCCATTGATGCGAACACTCCAGGGAGGCGAAGAGGTTCGACTCGATACATCCTACCTTCGTAAAGACGGCAGCGCTTTTGCAGTTGAGGTCACCAGCAAACCGATCGTAGTCGACGGCAAAGTACATGGTGCAATCGCCACATTCCGCGATACAACCGCGGAGCACGCTATCGACCGCACCAAGAGTGAGTTTGTTACTCTTGCGTCTCATCAGCTAAGGACGCCAATATCCGCAATCTCCTGGGTAGCAGAGCTGCTCCTGCACGGTGACGCCGGCAAGCTAAAACCTGAACAAGCCGAATACGTGCAACAGGTATATCAAAGCAGTAAACGTATGGCCACACTAGTCGACTCCATGCTGACAGCCTCTAGCCTGGAGCTCGGTAGTTTGTCCGTCCAGCCTAAGCGCATCGATCTTGCGAAAATAAGCCGAGGAGTCATCAAACAACAGTTCGACACGTTGTCCACTAATAAAATTCTGCACGTCAAAGAACAATATGATCCCGATCTGCCAAACCCGGTATTTGACGCCGGTATAGTAAAAACTATACTGCAAAACCTCGTATCAAACTCTTTTAAATACACTCAAAACAATGGTACCGTCACTGTAACAATAAAGGTGAACGATGACGATATTGTCCTGGAGGTGAGCGACACTGGTGTTGGTATTCCGCTCAGGCAGCAGCCCAAGATTTTCACACGACTATTCCGAGCAGAGAATGTAAAACGTCAGGATACAGACGGTACAGGTCTGGGCTTGTATATCGTAAAAATGATGGCCGAATACGTCGGTGGACGCATTACATTCACGTCCGAAGAGCACAAAGGAAGTACATTTACCGTATATCTGCCCCTCGAAGGTATACCGACCAAACATTCCACAAAAGCCAAAATTGCCTGATTATCGCGATTTTTAGACAAAACGGTTATGTTTGTATTAGAATGATGTTAGTAACGTAATTAATTTTTTTAAAACGTGGGGTGCAGTAAAGATATGAGTGATCAGCTATTAGATCCAGGTGAAAATGAAATCAATGCTGCCCCAGACGTCGTCAATGAGAGCGTCGGTACCACGCCACAGGTACCATCACTAGAAACAAGTCCAGTGGTAGAATTAGACCCTAAGAAAAAGAAATCTAAAAAATGGCTATGGATTGCCATAGCAAGTGCCGTTATTATTGCACTTGCTATCGTCGGATACTTCCTAGCTACAGCACCTGCCAAGATAGCGTCAAAATCCAGCGTTAGAATTGGACTGTCGCTAGACACGTATCAAGAATCCAGGTGGGAGAAAGACAGACAATACATCAAAGAGCGTGCCGAGGCGTCTGGCGCGAAGGTGACAACGATGATTGCCGACGGTGATGACCAACTACAGATAGAACAGGTTGAAAACTTAATATCACAACGAGTCGATGTACTAGTAATCGTTCCGCACGATGCTAAAACAATTGCTCCCGTGATTGAAGAAGCACATAAAGCAGGTATTAAGGTCCTATCCTATGACCGTCTTATTCTCGACTCAGATGTTGATATATATGTTTCATTTGATAATGAGCAGGTTGGAAAAAATTCAGCACAATATGTCGTCGACGCACTGGCCACAAAAACTGGTGCAAAAATTGCGTATGTCGGAGGCGCACCGACCGATAACAACGCCACCCTCATTAAGAAGGGAGTTATGAGTGTCCTAACTCCACTGATAGCGTCGGGTAAAGTTAAGCTCGTTTACGATGTTCCGACAGCGGATTGGAAACCCGATCTAGCCTATACCAGCCTGAAAGCATACCTTGATAAAGGAAACGTCGTTGACGGAGTGATAGCAGCAAATGACGGTACAGCCTTTGGCGCTATACGAGCTCTCCAGGAAAGCGGCATCAATGGTATTCCAGTTACAGGCCAAGACGCCGAACTAACGGCCATTCAGCGCCTTATAGCAGGTACACAACTTATGACAAACTATAAATCCATCAAATCTCTGGCGAGTCAAGCTGTTGATATAGCTATTGATATGGCACACGGCAAAGCACCGACACAAAACGCAAAGATTAATAACGGCTTCAAGGACGTTCCATCATACCTACTCACCCCAGTTCCTGTGACAAAAGCAAATATTGATGCGACAGTCATCAAAGACGGTTACTATACTACTGCGGAAGTATATGGCCCATAATGGGCTAGAGCGAACAATATGATACAGGCTGACTCACCGAAAATCAAACACTATCTTCGAGCACGGTTACTGAGGAGCTACGTTGTTGTTGTTATCGTTTTCTTATCAATAATGGCAGGGTTCATTGTGTTACACTTTTCGGTGGTTCGTGAGTATAAAACAATATCCGATACTATGGTTACGGAATATCGCCTGCTTGATCAAATACCTAATCTGATTAATGCATATAATAACGCGTTTAAATCTATCGACTCTAATAATAATGTTAAGACCGATGATGTTGTTGCAATAGAAAATGAGGTCCATGCATCACTGAACTATTTAGATTCAGCAATTATTGATGATGCGAGTAAAAATGACTACCTGGGGTTGAAAAATACAATCCAAGACCTTGAACATAAAATTGATAGTGGTTTACAAGATTTGAAAAACGGACAAGTTAGTAATGCATCATCCTATTACGACGAAGCCAACAAACAACATGCGTTTGTGCAATCGAACGCAATTACACTCATACTGGACCAATTAAAATACACAGCTTCACTGCAGCAACAGATTGACACTACATATAAAACAACGCTTTACCTTGCGGCGGCCATTTTTGTTATTACGCTTATTGCTGTCGTACTATACGTGATTGCGTTCGCACGTAAACTTACTAGTCCGCTACAGGACCTTAGTAACGTTGCTCAGCGTATTGCTAGCGGCAGTAAGACAACTAGTTTTCCTACTGAGTTAACGCAGGGTCGTGACGAAATTAGTAGTTTAGGCCGGTCATTTAGTGTTATGGTCAGTAGATTGCTTGAAAGCAATAATAAACACGATGCTTTACTGCTCAGTATCGGCGACGGCGTTATTGCGACCGATGCAAATGGCAATGTTAACTACATTAATACTGCAGCACAACAACTATTTAATCTCACCGAACAGGACGCTATCGGCAAAAACTATGACCAACTGTGGTCAGTTGAAAATGAAGATAAATCAAAGGTAGACACAGTCGATCGGCCAATATACAAAGCCCTCCACGACGGTGTGTCAAGTTCTGTTTCTAGTTTTTATTACGCTCGTACGACAACAGCTGGTGAACAGATACGATTTGCGGTCTCGACAAACGTTTCACCTGTTAAAATGGATAGTCAAACCATCGGTAGCGTCGCGGTCTTTCGTGATATTACACACGAAAGACAAGTCGACCGCATGAAAACAGAGTTTATCTCACTCGCCTCACACCAGCTGCGTACGCCACTGTCCGCCATTAAATGGTTTAGCGAAATGCTCCTAAATGGTGACGCAGGCGAACTTTCGACAGAGCAGACGGATTTTGCCAAGAATATCTCAGATTCAACAAACCGTATGGTCGAACTAGTAAACTCTCTGCTTAATATCTCGCGTATTGAGTCAGGGCGTATGATCATAGACCCCCGTCCAACTGACCTCAAGGAACTGATCGGTGGTATCGTGACTGACCTGAAAGCCAAGACAGAAGAGCGTCAGCAGACACTTATTATCAGCGTGCACTCTGACCTTCCTAAAATCAACCTTGACCCCAGACTTATCGGCCAAGTATACCTAAACCTCCTAACTAACGCCGTCAAGTACACGCCAAAAAACGGAGAAATTTCGGTAATGGTATCTAAAAAAGGCGACGATGTCATATCGCAAGTCACTGATAATGGATACGGTATTCCTAAAGCCCAGCAAAGCCGTGTCTTTGAAAAATTTTTCCGTGCCGAAAATGTTGCCAAATTCGAAACGGACGGTACCGGTCTTGGGCTGTACCTCATTAAAGCCGTCGTAGAAAGCTCCGGCGGTAAAATTTGGTTCGAAAGCGAAGAGGGTAAGGGAACTAGTTTCTGGTTTACGCTGCCGCTGAGCGGCATGAAGGCAAAGGAAGGCGAGGTCACACTTGATATGTAGGTAGTGCAGTAAAACAATAAGAAACTGTAGAGCCAAGAAAGGCATGGTACACTAATAATATGTCAAAAGAAAATCCAACAATCATGATTGTCGAAGACGAAGTACTGCTTCTACAAGCCATCACAAAAAAACTCAAAATATCAGAAATGGACGTTCTGTCCTGTTCAAGCGGCCAGCAGGCTATTGATTACCTAGGAAGTATCGACGAGATGCCCGACGCCATCTGGCTTGACTACTACTTAAAAGACATGAACGGCCTGGCTTTTATGCAGGAAATTAAAAGCAATCCTGCGTGGACAAACATTCCCGTACTTGTCGTCAGCAACTCAGCCAGTCCAGAGAAAGTACATAACATGCTTGGCCTTGGTGCTAGGAAATATATTCTGAAGGCAGAATACCGTCTGGACGAAATCATTGCTATGATCCGTGATTTCATTGCTAGTGACGGAACAAACGAGCCAACACCATCTCTAACTCCTACTGCAACATCAATACCGGTATCAACTCCTGTAGTAGAGTCTGTGCCGACGGCAAATACAGACTCAACATCCGAGCAAGCTTCAGTGCCGACGGAAGAGCTGCCTCAAATCTAACACATAGCCGTCTCGAGAAAAGTGACGAGCAGCAGGGCTCAAAAATAGGTATGCACTATAGCGTGAATACCTATTTGACTTTAGTTCGAATCTCTCGTGGCTGTGATGATGGGTCGGGTACAAATTATTACTAGGACTTAACAATCTATCACCTCATTTTAGCCCTCTTAGACTGATGCTGTATTTTGCAAACAACTCTCGATTAGTCTTATCGACATATTCCAATACCCCGATGAGTGAGGTCTCAGGACGAAAAGCACAATATGCAAATTACTTGGCTCGTCGACGAACGACCATATCATAGATAAAGACTATGAGAGCAATAATTATGAGTAAGTGGATTAACCACCCGCCAATATTGAGAGTAAATCCCAGTAACCAAAGTACCACTAGTATCGCTGCAATTGTTAATAACATATGCTTTCCTCCTTATTTTATAAGAACTAATATATTTACATTTATTAAATATATTACCTTGTAACCCTATTATAGTCTTATTGTGAGAGAATAGCTAATAATCATCTTGGCTGGCATTATCGACCTCTTGTCAAACAATTCGGATGTCGCCTTTACCCCTGATGGGCTGCGGAAACTGGCAGAACCGCGGGAGTCACGGGAAGCCCCTTCTAAACCCACAGAGTTCCAAATTCATCGCCTATCGGCACGACTTGGCGCCGAGCAGATCGATGATGTTGTCCGGCGCTACCGAGCCGGCGAGAGCGCAAGATCGCTAGCCACCGAGTCCGGCGTTGCACCGTCTGCCCTCCTCCGATTACTGCGTGAACGAAACGTTGTGGTTCGTCAGCAGGTCGTAACGTCAGAGCAGGATCAGACGATGGCTCGAGACTATGGGGCCGGAATGACGATGGCGGAGCTGGAAGAGAAACACGGACTGTCGCATGGTGCGGTGCTTCGGGCATTGCACCGAATGGGAGTTGAGATGCGAGCTAAGGCGCCGCGTCGTAAAGGCAATTAGGCCTTGGAAGGCTCCTTAGTCGTCGCCACGATGTGGCGGGCGCGTTCGAGCAACTCATCGTAGGTCAGGACCGTAATGGAATGGAGTTCTCGTCGGTACAGTTCAAACGTTCGCTTCTTGATGTCTTGTTCTTTAGCGGACCCTGCCTCAGCAAGGGCGCTCGTGCGACCAATAACTAAAATGACGCGCGGATTGAGGGTGTTCTGATGAACACGGTCTCCATCTTTTGTGTAGAGGCTGTCATGATTCGCATCAACGTAAGCCTGAAAGCTCGCACGCTGTTCAAGGATCTGAGATTGAGCATGGATGAGCTCGTTCGACAAGCGCCAGGAGTTGGAGCGATTCTTGGTCGCAGCCATCAACGGAGTTTCTGCCGTCTTGATCTCGACAAGCACCGTGTACTCACTGGTACCCATGAGGAAGTCAATGAGCTCTTGATCAGTGCCACCGACAGTAGGGCTTCCGATGGTTGCCTCTCTTTGGAGAACGTTCAAGTACTGATAGTCCAGGCCATAGCCGAAGATCCACGGATTCTGTTCGAAGTAGTGCTGCCAGATCTTTTCGTCTTTAGCGTCAGTAAGTTTCTGGGCAGTCGCGTACTTTTGTAGGTTGACCGGATCGTCCAGAAAGTATTCGAAGATGCGAAGCTGACGCCGACGGACTTCTTGTTGGGCGCCATACGCGAGCCGACGTAGTAGCCCCGGCTGGTCAGCGGCAAGGGCAGCCCAGAATTCTTCATCCGGTTGTTTTTTGAGGATGGAAGCGATCGACGCAGCCACGGACTTGGAGTTGACAATAAGTATCTCGTCCTTCTTGCCGGAGATGTAACTTTGCTTTCCGTAGCTAAGCCCGTGTTGTGCGATGTGGCTCTTAAGAATTTCGTACTGCTCGACTACTCGAGAGAGGGCCTCGGTACTTAGCTCAATGTTGGCACCCTCGCCAGACTTCAGTTTTCGAAAATCGATCTTTTTGGTGTCTTCCCATTCTTCGTTTCGGTTCCGCTTTTGTTGGATGAGCCAGCCACGCACACCCTGAGAGCGAACCTCAGCTCGGAAGACAGTCCTGGTTAGAGGGGTCTCATCCACTGTCTTATCCTCTTGGAGGACAAGGTCTGGTGTAACCGTGGCAATGTCAGGACCAACGGTCTCGACTGTGAACTCATGAATGTCCATAACTGTTGCTCCTACTATGAACTCATTATATGATTAATTCTCGAATTCTCTAAGCTTGAGTGCTATCGACGATTTTTAAGGTGTTTCGCAAGAGCTTTATCGAGCGTTGCTGACGCTACTGGATCATTGGCAAGTGCGAGGAGCGCTCGAGCAAGTCGATAGTGATCTGGTCTCGGACGAGCGACGCCCGTGATCCGAAGAAGTGATCGATGCTTGCCTGCGATCAGCTCGACCGTCGTGGTCGCTTCGTGGTGGGCGTCGACGATCTGATTTGGTGTCCCATCGATAGCAGCACGGATGGCTTCGTATGCCCGGCCGGCCTTCTGTGGCAGCGACGGAAAGGCTTTCGTCATCGCGTTGCGATGTGTCAGCGCCTCCTTTTCAGTAAAAGGAACCGTCAGAGCGTAATAGTCGTGAAGGTCGCGTTGCTCTTGCAATGGAAGGTCTGCGAAAGCGGCACCGTCACGCTCTTCCCATTGCTCGCAAAGAAATTGACGGTGGATGAGATAGTCGCGGGAAGTAAGCCTTGGCATTGCGGCTATTCACTATGAAGCCTCAGCCCAAGAACGCAAGCATAAGCAGCCACGGCACGACGGAGCTTGCCAAGTCCGCCGCTATGCCTCATAACTAGATACAGATGACAATCGCAGAGGAAATAGACCGGGTCGACAAGCTGTCGCGTTCGATGATCGCGGCTTACGTTGCGTGGGGGCCAAAGAGGAAGTGGGGCAAGAACTACTTCACTGTCTTTGGGGACGTCACGGACTTCGTGAACTTTCGGATGGAAACGGCAGAGTCTTGTCTCGAGCTCCTTGAAAAAGGACGAGTTGCCGACGCCCTGGGACTTTGCCGATCGCTACTGGAGAACCTGTTGCTTCTCAAGTTGCTCTGCCGTGGCAACAAGTACTTCCAGCTGCAGAACGTGCAGTCCAAAACTCCGACACAGGTCCGTGAGTTTCTCGCCGAACAGCAGAAGGACCTTGAGGAGAAGCACGCTCGCGGCGAAAGCCTTTCGTGTCTTTACGTGGCTGAGTATCCACGCGAGAGCAAGATTCTTATGTACGTTTTCGAAGGGCTACTGGATTCTGTGGAACCGAGCTTTCGTATTCCAATGCACTTCTTCCAGTTTCAAGAATTTCGTCCGTCCACGATGCGACTCAAGGATGAGGACTATTTCGATTACTACGAGCCACCGAAATCCGTGAAAGACGCGCAGAAAAAGTTCCAGAAGGAGGCGAAGTTCAGCTATCGTCACTACCTCTCTTACGACGCGTTGCTGCAATGCCTACAAGTGAATGACCTCCTAGACGCTGCGGCAACCAGCAGAGTTGAAGCCCACTACACATTCCTCGGGACTTTTCTCCATCCGACACACGACTCGGCGCGCGAGCTTCATGAGCGCAGCAATGTGCATTCGAGTCAGCCGACAGTGGGGATGAACGGAACCTACAGCCAGGCTGCAGCGTTGATGGCTCATTGCTACGTGGCATACCTCCTGGCGGACACGATGAACGAGATCGCGTCATTCCTTGAGCGTGCGCCTGAGCTATACGTTGCAGAAGCCGGGACCGAAGAAATCAGGGCATTGACCACGACCGTTCCTACATCAATTCCTTATTTCTGGTTCATCGATAACGAGGCGCCCCTCTACGACCGGTTCAATCACGCAGTCAATATTTCAACCGACGAAGAACTCGAAAAGTATGGTGGCTACGAAGGCCTCGCGACAAGCTTGTTGAAGTTCGAATCCAGCATCTACTCCCATTTCAAAAGCGGGCTCGACGGATGGAACAACCAACGAGTTGGGATCTATAAGCCACCTCTCGAACACTGAAAACGTGGTTAGGTCGACAACACCATCGGTACATCCAACAGGGGTGACGAAAGCGTCGAAATCATGTACTGATGCCAGATACTTTGCGGGACTCGAACCCTTCTCCAGGGGTGGTGCTGCGACACCTTTTCCTCCGCTGATGTACCGATCGCCTCTTCGCGATGAGAGAGAACAGAAAAGCACCCCTGTTAGGAGTGCTAAGATAACTGAATAATGCTCATGCTTGGCTGGGATGGAGGGATTCGAACCCCCGAATGCTGGTACCAGAAACCAGTGCCTTACCACTTGGCGACATCCCAATACAATTTTGCAAGTACGATATTATTTATGAGACTGATACACATCGGTTTCTGGTTAACCTATTATATCTTTGACGAGACAAACTCGTCGGCCAGTGCCTTACCACCTGGCTCTCGTCCCATTAGGTATAGTTTGATAAAAACTACAGGGGTAATTGTAACAAATAACGGCGCGATAGGGAAGAGTTGTGAACCGTATCGCATTGACGTCCTTATTAATAAAGCGTAGTGTACAGATAGAAAAGAGGCATAAGCACTATGGCTGTAAAACAGATAGCTCAGGGCTCATTATCAAAACATGTTGCGATTTTACGTATTATTTTTGGTATTATTTGGGCTATTGACGCGTTTTTCAAGTGGCAACCAACATTTGCACAAACCTTTCTTGATCAGTTTAAAAGCGCAGCTGAAGGCCAACCGTCGTGGCTACAGCCCTGGTTCGACTTTTGGACATCCATTATCTCGCAAAACCCTCACGGTTTTGTAATCATGACTGCCGTCATTGAAAGCCTCATTGCGTTCGCGCTCCTTTTTGGCTTCGCACGAAAATTTGCCTATCTCGCAGCTGCACTGTTTAGTTTTCTCGTTTGGGCAATCCCAGAAGGCTTTGGCGGACCTTACGATGCAAGCTCAGACAATATTGGCACTGGCATTATATATACAATCGTCTTTCTATCGCTTTACGGCCTTGAACGCATGGCTGGACGAAGTCGCTGGTCGGTTGATAACTATATTATCAAGCGCATACCTTGGTGGGTCATGATCGCCAATCCAAAACCAGCAAAGTAGTACCCCTTACAGATACGAGCATATTACGCTATACTAGTTCGATGAGTAAAAAAGTCTTACCAATCGTAGACGTCACCCTCGACAAGATTGTTGGCGGTGGTCAGAGCCTCGGCACCCTAGAAGGTGGCCGAAAGCTTTTCGTGTGGGGCGGTCTGCCCGGCGAAAAAGTACGTGTGCAGATGACCAAGAAAAAAACGAACCTCGCTGAAGGCATTGTCGAAGAGGTACTAACACCAAGTAAAGAGCGCGTTCTCCCGCGCGACGAAAACAGCTATCTTTCAACAAGTCCGTGGCAAATAATGAGTTTCGATGCAGAACAACACTACAAATCAGCTCTTATCGAAGAAGCATTCGAACTCCACGACATTGTGCTGCCTGAGACAATTGACGTCTATACTGATGGTCGTGAATATGAGTATCGTAACAAAATCGAGTTTAGCTGGTACTGGGACAAAGAGCGTGAGCAGATCGATCTCGCATTCTTCCGCCGCGGTACGCATGGCAAGATTCCCGTCGATGGTTCATCACTTGCACACCCCGTTATTAATGAGGCCGCGATTGCAATGCGCGATTTTATTCGCACCAAACCAGATGTTCGTGCTTATATGCTCAAAACTCTTCTCGTGCGTTGTGACGCTGCCGGCAACATCGCTCTGCAACTGTATGTAAAGGACCCAGCATTTGTACAACTGACTGGTCCCGAGCTTGAAGGCCTCAAGGAAAATGGTCATATCATTGGCTTCGAAATGATCTACAGCAATCCAAAAAGCCCAGCCAGTGTTATTACTGAACGCATTCAAAAGTGGGGAACAACCAGCCTAACAGATACTATTCAAGGCATTTCATTTGACTATGCCGTTGAAGGCTTTTTCCAAATCAATCTGCCCGTTTATGAACAAGCACTTACAGATATGAAGCAGTGGGTGAGTGCCGATAAACCATCTGTTGACCTTTATAGTGGCGTTGGGACGATTGGCCTGACAATTGGTGGCAGCCATGTCACGATGGTTGAAATAAACGAGCATGCCGTACGTGAAATGAAGCGTAATATTACAGCTCTTGAGCGTGAGAAGACTATCAAAGCAATCCTTGCACCAAGCGAAGAGGCACTGGAATATATAACAAGCGATAAGACAATTATTGTCGATCCGCCACGCGCAGGCCTTCATGAAGACATTATTGCAAAACTGCTCGACGTCAAACCACCTCGAATCATCTACCTTTCCTGTAACCCCGTCACACAGGCGCGCGACGTTGCAAGACTCGGCGCAGTATACGGCATTAAAGCGCATCGAGGCTACAACTTCTTTCCACGCACGCCCCATATTGAGCACCTGGTTATTCTCGATCTTAAATAAGCCTTTATTTTAAGCAAAATATAGTGCATTACACTAATGTTTGTTACAATTATGCTATGAGAAAAAGAATGAGCGGTTTCACGATCATTGAACTGCTAGTCGTGATCGCAGTTATCGGTATTCTTACTACTATTAGTGTGGTGAGCTTTACGCGCTATCAAGCCGATGCGCGTGACTCACAGCGTGCACAGCGTGCCTCAGTTATCTCATCTGCACTTGAAAAATACTATACGACGCATGGTGAATACCCAAGCTGTAGTACGATGACCAGTAGTACCACATCTGTCACAACAGCCCTGCCGGGGATCGATCCAACGGTTCTTATCACACCCCAGGCTGCTAGTGGCGATACAAACTCTATCGACCTCTGTACAAATCTTACGGCAGGCACAACAACTGACTCATTTGCCTACGTTGGCGACGGGAGTGCTGCGTGTAGCGGTAACCAATCATGTCTACAGTACAAACTGGAGTATAAGCAAGAATCTACTGGGACAAT
>DIZB01000026.1:1111-32388 GCA_002427805.1 Candidatus Saccharibacteria bacterium UBA6039 | reverse complement strand
TGGGTCTTTGCAAAGAAGAAAGTTGATTACGCAGTCATCGAGGTAGGTCTTGGGGGACTGCTCGATGCCACGAATGTAGTAGATCGACGCGACAAAATGTGCATTATTACAGATATTGGCCTCGACCACACAGCGATATTAGGTAACACCCTTACCGAGATTGCCGCCCAAAAATCGGGTATCATCAGCCCGCAAAATGTCGTGTTTGCTCAAGCTCAACCAGACGTTGTGATGGAGGTGTTCCAGGAAGCTATCGGCAAAAATAACGCCACCCTTAACGTCATTGGCGGCAATTTCTCAGATGAAATGAGCCCTATGTATGCAGCACTGCCTCTCTTTCAAAAACGAAACTTTACACTTACATACGCTGCAGTGAGCTTTACATTGCAACGTGACAAGTCGGTACCGCTTGGGCCGGAACATATCGCACAGGCACTTGCCGTGTATATCCCAGCTCGCATGGAGGTAGTGGAGTACCAAGGCAAAACGCTCGTGATGGATGGTTCTCATAATGAACAAAAGATCGGTGCACTGGTGAGAGCAATGTCAGCGCGGTTTGATGACGCCGATACAGCCATACTTGTCAGCTTCGGGACCTTAAAAGAGCCAAGCGTTCGCGACAGTCTGCGACTACTGCGAGACCTTGGCTCAACGCTTATCGTTACTCGATATACAGAAGGGCAGGACGAAGTACGCGTCGCCCTCGACCCTGAAATTATTGCCACATTGGCTCATGAAGTAGGATTTACAACGATAATCACGGAGGAAGATCCTATCAAAGCACTCGCATCTCTTGTTGATATTGATGTGCCAGTTCATCTTATTACTGGGTCATTTTACCTCCTCAACCACTACCGTACACTCATCCGCAACAATTAGTTTCTGAGTAAATAGTGCAATACAAAGCATTCAATCGAGCCTGTGAAGGTCCGACCTTTGTCCAGATTATTTTAAGTTTTTAAAACCCACAATGGTGCCTATCCCAATAAACAAAATACTCGGCGAAGCGGCCGAGTATTTCGATGGCACTCTATGTAATGCCTCTGTAGTTACGTGTTTGTTATGAAGCGGCGAAGCGGCCGATAACGAAGTTGACGATTGCGTACGCAAGGAGCGCAACAACAATACCGATGATCGCGTAAAGAATCGTATTCTTTGCAGCAGTCACAGCAGCAGTGTCACCACCAGAGATAGTGTAGCGAATACCTCCGTAAATAAGCATCAAGACAGCCACAGCACCAATAATGTAGAGTGCAATGTTGACGATGTTCTTAAACTGGTCAGGTAGGCTACTTGGCTGTTGTGAATCAGCAGCAGCGCTTGCGCCACCACCAATAGTGAGGGTATCCGCAGCGTGGGCAGGGGCAACTGATGTAATCAGTGAGACTCCAAGCACGAGGGCAGGCACAACCAGGAGGCCAGCGAGTGCAGTTTTAAGTGTTTTCTTCATTTCTTTTTAGTCCTTTCGTTATATACTTGCTTCTTTTATAACAGATGTTACACGGTTTGTTAAGCCCCAACTCGAGAAGTGCCTTATTTACTTAGTGATAAACCTTGAGATCACAAAGTTAACAATTGCGTAGGCGAGAAGCGCGATAACAAGTCCAACAACGGCATAGAGCAGCATATTCTTTGCTCTCGTTACACCAGCGGTCTCACCACCGGACGTAACATACAAAATACCAGCAATCACGATAACGATAACAGCTGCGGCACCAAGCAGGTAGAGAAGCGTATTAATGACGTTCTTGATTACCGTACTAACACTCGTATCCGTTGTGGTAGATTTACATACTACTGTGCTACTGGTGGCGCCGCTACATGCACCCGAGAAAACATCCACTGCACCTGCTGGAACTGCCACAAAGGCCAGACCTGCGATAACTGCGATACTTGCTATAAGGTTTCGTAAAATTTTCATGCTGCTGCTCTCCCTAATATAAACTGTGTTATGACTGCCGCTAATATAACGATCACCAGGCCAATAACCGCATATAGTATAGAGTTTTTGGCTTTCGTGACTGTACCCGGATCACTTCCTGCTGTGACAAGTGTAAAACCTGCGATGATAATCACAAGCACGGCCGTAATACCCGCCACAAAATAAGCAACATTCAATCCGTTGTGAAGCACCGTGTTGCTGTCTGCCTTCGGAATACCAAGGTCAGTCGCATTGAGTGTTTGGGCCAGTAAGCTAAAGATCTTCATATTACTTAGGTATTATACCAACAACCAGGTTAACAATCGCAATTGCAGCAAATGAGACAAATATACCAATAGCTGCGTTGAAGATAGTTTGACGTGCACGAACCGCCTGCGCTGGGTCACCAGCGGAGGTCATATATTGAAATCCCGCAAAGAGAATGAAGCCAAATGCCGCATAGCCTACTAGTTGCAAGCCAATCTCAATCACATTCAGCACGATATGCCACACGAATCCACCGAGGTTATTACCGTCCGGTTGTGTAATGTCACATCCTCCTGTTGTGTTTGGCACGGCCAGACCTCTATACCACGCAGGAAAGGTGAGAAATGCAGCAACTCCGCTACAATTTGGCGCAGCGGCAGTTAATTGTGTCGCCGGGCCTACAGCAAACGCGCCACCACCAATAATGGCAGCAAATGCAACGGCTAAGATCCAACTCTTGATCTTGGTTTTCATTATTGGAAGATTCCTCCTGGAATAATAAAGTTCATAAACGCAAACATCAGTGCGTATGCCACAATACCGATCACAACGTTTCGGAACACTTCAATAGCTTTCTTCACCTGCTCTGCACTACCACCAGCAGTGGTATAGAGAATGGATCCATATACAATACCCGCGACAGCGAGTACACCAATACCACCAGTCAAGATCTTAATAACTATAATAAGAAGCTGCCAAATGGGTGACTTCGTTGTATCAGTACTCTTACTATCTGTTCCGGATGGACACGAGATAATTGATGTTGCCACTCCACAACTATTGTTTGCGGCATATGCCATAGTTGTCGGAACCAATATACCTACAAAGGAGGCGATAGCAATGAGGAGCATTTGTATTTTTTGTTTTATCTTCATACTCCCTATAAAATACGACAATTCGGACCTACCTGCAAGTCTTATACCATATAAAATAACCATAAGCTATTGCATTTTTTGCTTATATAGTGTATAAGTATATACATAAATAAGTAATACGTATCCACATAACCATAAAAGGAAACAGTACATACTATGACAAGCCTCGACAACCGCCCAAATATTGAACAAACTCCACAGGTGCCTGCTGACGCGAGCGAGCTTTTGCTTCCAGCTCACACAGAATCAAATCCTGCTGAAGTAGCCACTACAGACTCTACTGAAACAGAATCCTTTCTTCATAAGCATTGGAAAAAACTTGTTGCTGGTCTTGCTGGTGTTGCTCTTCTTGCTGGTGCTGGTGCGGTTGCTGAGAATCTTGCGAACAAGGCTCCAACGCCCCAAACGACGAGTTCTGCCGAAGCAAACCCTAGTAGTACACCGGCTGCATCTTCAACACCAGAGGCTAGTGCTACACCGACAGCTTCAGCAAGTGAAATGACTCAAGCTCAAATCGATGCATATGAGAAAAAAATCGCGAATGGTGAATTTTTTAGCCTTCCTAAACAAGAACAGTTAACATATTGGACACAGCTTGCTTCTGGAAAAGGTAATAACATGAGCATTATCGACTTTGCTAGCGACTATGCACTTACCAGCAATAATCCTGCAGAAAAGTTTACAACACCATCACTTGCAAATACTCCTTCACAAGTTGAAAATATTGCCACGAACGCAATACGTTTTGCATTATCGCTTGATATCAAAAGCCCCGACGCAAAAGCTGCTATGTACGCAGTTTTCAATGACAATAGCGCGACAAGTACCGGTCATTACGCTGGGTTTAACAGTTACCTTGAAAACTTCCCTGGTACAATGAGCGGCCGCGTACAGGGTTCTAAAAATGTTATAGTCGAAGCGCCAATTGTCGATGAGGAAAACACAAAAGTGCAGCACGATAGTAACGGTCAGCCATACATGGATATAAAGACTAGTGATCCTGATGGTAGCATCAAGACAACGCGCTATGTCTATATCGAACTACCTGGTAGCCAGATAGATGGTGTTGATGCAATGTGGATCCAAGAATAAGTATCCGTTAACACAATATTATAATCGCACTCCTTGAGGGGTGCGATTATTGTTTGCGCCCCCTATCTATGGTTAAATATAAGCATCATCATGATGGGCCTAAAACGAAAACTATTAATCGGCGCGTTCATTCCTCTTGCACTCCTACTCGCAATCCCTTTTAGCCTGTTCCCCTCAACTCCTGCATCAGCCGCTGTGGCTGATGGCGCAAATGCCACTGCGCGCGTCACTCTTTATGCATACTATAAAGACATGGTGGCGTGTATGGCATCGGCTATTATCTCGAATGATGATCTCGGATTAGACACAAATATTGACCACGTTAAACTTGGCCAGCTCGTGTATGGAACGAGTTTTAACGGTATTGGCGGAGACATCTACGGGTTCTATCTCAATAAAAGCTTGCCAGATATTGGTACCGATGACGGCACAACAACCTGTACTCAAAGTAATAATCTTATTATGACAAACGGTTTGAAGCAGTTTGGACTCAATGGCCTCGACGTTGTTTGTGCCATGGGATACACACGAAGTAACGGTGGCGCATGTAACGAAACTGCTTCTACCCAGGGGCTTAACATTGGTGCACCTTCAAATATGCTCGCTAAATTCAAAACACAGCTCCGTATCGCAGGGTGGGGGGTAGATAAAGAGCCGACGCTCTCAAATGCCGATAAATACGAGCTATACAGTAAGTCGCTCATTCTTGCCTGTACAACAGGAGCACCGCTTGCTAGTAAGGGTGGAGCTGCGGCCGACACTCTTTACAACCTAAAAACAAGTGCTACAACAACTGTTACGTATAGCGCAAATGGAGACAGAACACACAACTGGTCACCTGTTTACATTATGCAAGGCGATTATGCACGCGTAAATGGTATCGAAACCGACACTTGCGGCCAGGCCTTAGATAATGCCAACGCAAACGTCGCCGATGCCGTAGCGAGTCAAGCTTGTGAAACAAAATATAGTGGCAATGCGGCATATATAAGTGCCTGTCAAAATGGATATTCACAACATAGCAGTGGTAATACGCTCTATTGTATAACGGCGTATCCTGCGCCCTTCGTTGGCTCAGCTGATCACGGTTCACAGGTAGATACAACCGATAGTCTTGCACTTCGCGCTGCCTGTTTTGCGGGGCAGGGAATCGTAGGTGGACAACAATGTTATACAGACTTGAAATATACCACTGGGCCGCTCCATCAAGCCTGTACGCTTGGCGCTCAATATGCAAGCGCAGCTGATTTTTGTACAACGTCAGCAAATGCTAAAATTTGGTCCACCGACAAAGATAAGGTAGCGCTGCTTCAAGCGTGCAAAGATGGCCAAGCACTAAATTTGACGCCCGATACGATTAATAATAACCTTACAGCCTTGACTCCGACGCCAGGGCCCGCTGATTCAACATCATGTGCGATTCCAAGTGTTGGCTGGATTATTTGTCCGTTCGTAACCTTTATGGCTGGTATTAGTGATGGTATTTATACCGTCATTTCTGGACTTCTTGTGACCGATGTTGCAACCATTTCGACCAGCAGCGGAACCTACAGTGCATGGGGAGCAATCCGAGCATTCGCGAATGTTGGGTTTGTCATCGTCTTCTTGATAATCATCTTCTCACAACTAACAAGCGTTGGTATTTCAAATTATGGCGTCAAGAAATTATTGCCTCGTCTTATTGTTGTGGCGATACTCGTTAATATATCTTTCTTCTTGTGTCAACTCGTGGTTGATCTTTCCAATATCGTTGGAGGTAGTCTGCCTGCAATATTTGGTAACATACCCGTATTTGGACAGGCGAATTCTCTCGATGATAGCGGAAATACATTTACGAGCATTGCGGGTAATATTTTGGCGGGTAGTGCCGTTTCGGGCGCAGTTGGAGTGGCGGCAATTGTCGTTATTTATACAGGTGTCGGGCTGCTCGTTCCAATTCTATTAGCCGCGGTACTTGCAGTCCTCGTGACGGTCTTCATCTTGATTGCTAGAAATGTCATTATTATATTACTTGTAGCAATTTCTCCTCTGGCTTTCCTTGCGATGCTTTTGCCTAATACAGAAAATTACTTTAAGCAGTGGCGGAAAATTATGGTTGCACTGCTACTTGTTTATCCCATGATCGCATTATTATTTGGTGCATCAAAGTTAGCATCAAGCATTATATTATCTTCAGGGGCTAGTTCATTTCAGCAATTGTTCGGGCTCGCTGCCTTATTCATACCGCTCTTTGCGACACCAATTTTACTCAAGAACTCCCTCAATGCAATTCCAGCAATTGGCAATATTGCAAGCAAACTACAGTCACGAACAAATGGCCTAGTCGGGCGAAAAGCAAAAGAATTCGGCAATGCAACGCCGATTGCCCGCGGTATGGCTATACGTAAACAAGCGAGAGCTAATTATCGCGACACAAAGTTTGCATCAGACCTTGAGAGTGGTGGGCCTGCAAGTCTTCTTGCGCGTGGCCTGCGGCTAAATAAGATTCCAAGGGTAGGTAAGTATGCTAAAGCATCCGAACACGCTGATGAAGCGTTATCTCGAACAGCCCAAGCAACAGCAAATAAAGCAGACAGCGATGACGTTTCAGCTGCAACATCCGAGATCGCTAAAATGGCAAGACAGGCAGCTTATGCTCCTGGTGCCAAAGGCGATGGAAGAGAGTCATACATCGTCGCTCGTCGAGAACTCGAGCGATCACTTTCAAGTGGCGACCACGTGCGAGCTCGTGCATCTTTTGATGCACTCCGAGATATGGGAGAGCAGGGGCTCGATGAAGCTCAGGATGCAATTTCAGCTGCACGTGCGTCTGGTAACCTCAATGCCGAAACTGACGGCCTGATGCGACGCCATATTCATGCTGCAGGTATTAAGGGTGCCGATAACCGTCTCAATATGTACGCAGATGGTAATACGGCTGCGCTTACAAGTGGTGACCACGTAGGTTCTCTTACGGACGAGCAATTTGCAAGTCAAACAATGCGCTCTCTTCTTGATGCGGCGAATGCAGGCAAAATATCCAAACCTGATGCCGATCGTATTCTGGGCGCTGCTGACCAGGGCAATATACAAATTAAAAATGGTCAGCGAGCAGTACTCCAGGCTATTTCTACTGGCACAGCGCTCCCTGTTGCTGGCCCTCTCCCTTCCAAGAAGCCTTAAATCATTTTTAACAAATGATATACTATAAGCACTATGGCAGTGTATAAGGTACCTCAAGATGTTGAGGCGGACGATAAGTTAATCGGTCCGTTTAGTTTTAGGCAGTTTATTTACCTTATTATCGTCGCCCTCTCATGCGCACTTGCTTGGGGACTCGGGCAACTGTTTATACCACTTGCAATCATCCCTCTACCAGTCATTATCTTCTTTGGCGCCATTGCCTTACCACTTCGTAAAGACCAACCAATGGAAGTGTATATGGCCGCTATGGTATCGTTTTACCTTAAGCCTCGTAAGCGACTGTGGGAAGCGGATGGCATTGAATCATTAATCGAAATTACGGTGCCCAAAGTGATTGAAATACAGCGAACAAAAAACCTGTCACAAAATGAAGCGCAGGAGCGTTTCGGATACCTCGCAGAGATTGTTGATAGCCAGGGTTGGGCAGTGCGAGGGCAGGGCGTACAAGCACCAAATAGCGCTATGAATACCGACGTCTACTTCGAAGCGCAGCAAGCTGTTGATATTCTGGATAGTAGTAATGGAGTGGCGCAATCGTTTACTCAAATGATCGACCAAGAGGATGTAAAACGTCGCCAAGAACTGATCGATCGTATGCATCAAGTTCCTGCCGCCGACACCCCGGTTGTAGCGGCTGCAACCACAAACCCGTATAACTTCTTCTCATCGTCTAATGATGCAGCTCAGGCCGTTCCAGTCACCCCACGGCCAGTGGTATCTGAGCCTCCCATCCTATCAGCCGTCGCAGACCCAGCCGTACCAACATACGACCCATATCCAACTGATATTCAACAGACGGTTATTAACCCAATCGTCACGCCAACCAACCCAACACCAATCATCGTACAACCTCCTGAGTTACCCCCTGAAAACGCTAGCGAAAAAGTGGTGACGCCTGCTATAATGAATCTTGCAAACAATGCTGATCTCTCGATAGAGACGATCGCACGCGAAGCCAATCGCATCAATCGTGAGCAAGACATGAGTGAAGAGGTGGTCATCTCGTTGCGATAGAGCAGCTTAAAGGGGAGTGGGAATCTAGTTTCATGCCACCAAATAACCAATTTCCGTTTCCGTCAGGACCTACAGCTGGGCCAGCTCCTGCTGCTGTACCCGCAGCTTCAGCTCCCGTTGGCAGCGGCCCTGGTGCTCCTCAAGGCACTGCTCCAGCTCTTCCAAAAAACGCCCACACCACACAAAACTCACTTCAACTCTCTGAAATTCGTGACAACATCGTGATCATGGCCGACGGCACCTTTCGTGCGGTTATTGCCTGTAAGTCTATCAACTTCGACCTCATGAGTGCCCGCGAAAGGGAAGGTGTTGAATTTAGCTACCAAAACTTTTTGAACTCGCTCAATCATCCGATTCAAATTCTGATTCGCTCCCAACGTGTCGATATTGGCCCGTACATTGACCGCCTGGTTGAGATCCGTCGCAAGCAAGATAACATGCTCTTAAACGTATTAATGGATGATTATATCAATTTTATTGACGTGCTATCTCAAGAAGCAAACATTATGGATAAGTCATTTTTCATCGCCATTCCGTATTATCCACTTGGTGACCTGAGCAACCTGAAGGATCAAGCCAAAGGCTTCTTTGGGAAGCTCCTTGCCAAGCCAAATGCGATTACAAAAATCGATACCGCTACCTACGAGAAGGCGAAGACTGAGATAAAAAACCGTGTCGACAGCGTGACGTCAGGCTTGTTCCAACTCGGTGTTCAAAGTGTACAGCTTAATACCAAGGAGCTTGGTGAGCTCTACTACAACGTCTATAATCCCGATACGGCCGTGCGTGAACCACTTGGTAACTTCGATGACGTCACAGCGACGTTCGTAAAAAAGGGAACAGGCCAACCACCCGTTAATCCACAAGGGGCAACAATCTGATGGCAAAGAAAAAACTAGATGCAGTTGATATTGCCGCCCAACAACGCGCCCAAGAGCAAGCTGAGGTAGAACAGGCATTTTTAAAGGGAGTTACGACGCTTCGTGACCTGATTGCTCCAAGTAGCCTCGAGATCCACTCAGCATATTTCCGCCTTGGTACAAAGTATGGACGTACGTTGTACATTTACGGCTACCCTCGCCAAATCTACACCGGTTGGCTTTCATCACTGATTAACATCGACGAAGTACTTGATGTGAGTATGTTTATTTACCCAGTTGATAGCCAGGTGGTACTCAACAACCTGCGCAAAAAAGTGACTCAACTTGAGGCCTCAACCTCTATTAACAACGAAAAAGGTCGTACTCGTGATCCAGGCCTTGAAGCGGCTATTAACGACGCCGAGGAACTGCGTGACCAAATTCAGGTGGGTGCTGAGCGTTTCTTCCGTTTTGGTCTCTATGTCACACTCTATGCAGATAGCCTCGATGAACTCAGTTTCGTACAACATAAAATCGAAACCATCTTTGGCCAGCAACTTATCTTTAGCAAGGTCGCAAGCAGCCAGCAGGAGCAGGGGCTCAATAGTAGCATTCCTCAGATGACTGACCAGTTGCAGATTCGTCGTAACATGAACACGGGTGCCATCAGCACCAGCTTCCCATTCACCAGTGCTGACCTTACCCAAGAAAAAGGTGTACTTTATGGCATCAACATGCACAATAACGGCCTAGTTATCTTCGACCGTTTCTCGCTCGAAAACGCCAACATGGTGGTCTTTGCAAAGTCCGGTGCAGGTAAGTCGTTTACCGTTAAGCTCGAAGCTCTTCGAAGCATGATGACCGGTAGCGAAGTAATTATCATTGACCCAGAAAATGAATACCAAAAGTTGTCTGACGCCGTGGGTGGAAGCTATATTCGCCTGAGCCTTAACGCCGATACGCGTATTAATCCGTTTGATCTTCCGCGCGTCATTGATAGCGATGAAGCTGAGGATGCACTTCGCGCCAACCTCGTGACACTGCACGGACTATTCCGCCTGATGCTCGGTGGTACACAAGTAGGCCCCACCGGCATCCCACTCTCAGCCCTAAGCCCCGCAGAAGAAGCCGACCTCGACCAAGCACTCATCGACACCTACGCTCGTGCCGGCGTTACCAGTGACCCCCTGACCCACAACTCAACGCCGCCAACTATCTCGGATCTATACGACACACTCCTGCACATGGGAGGCAGCGGCCCAGCCCTTGCGCAGCGCCTACGTAAATATACGACGGGAACATTCGCCGGTATCTTCAGCCAGCAATCAAACATTGATATTAATAACTCGATGGTCGTCTTTAATATTCGTGACCTCGAAGACGAGCTACGTCCCGTTGCGATGTATATCGTCCTTTCTCACATCTGGAACATCACCAGAACTGATCAAAAGAAACGTATGCTCATTGTTGATGAAGCTTGGCAGCTCATGAAGTACGACGATTCGGCTAATTTCTTATTTAGCCTAGCTAAACGTGCGCGAAAGTACTTCCTTGGTCTTACTACCATTACACAAGACGTTGAAGACTTTATGGGTAGCAAAATGGGCCGCGCGATTGTTGCCAACAGCTCGATGCAACTGCTTCTCAAGCAGTCATCAAGTGCGGTTGATGTGCTATCAGACGTGTTTAAACTCACCGAAGAAGAGAAAAAGCGACTCGCAAACTTCCCGGTCGGGCAAGGACTGTTCTTCGCCGGGCAAAACCACGTTCATATTCAAGTTATTGCCAGCGAGACCGAGCAAAAGCTCATTACGACCAACCCTCAGGCAAGTATGGCGCAAGCTCCAAGCAGTAATTCAGGCACAGCAAATGTCAGTAGCTACATCGATCCGGGCTCGAGTGTATAAGGTATAATGGACGCAATATATGTCCAACGTAATTCCCGAAACTAAAGACGAACAAGACCAGGCGTATGCACCGCATGAGAGTATTCCTGGCTACAATCGAAATAGTGATGGACTGGATGATCACCCCGTCGGTTCTGGCGATAGTTCAGGTACTGATCCGTTTGATGCTAACGCAGCGGAAACAGCTGCAGCGACGGGTGGAGCCAACCCAAATCAATCCCTGGGAGATAGCGAAAACGATCCAAATGCGCCTCCGGGTGGTTGGCACAACGGTGTAGTTCCGGGTGGAAATAGGGGAGAAAAGTCAGGCTTCCTGGCCCGCATCTCTAAAAATAGAAAATGGCTGATTGGTGCCGGTATTGGTGCCGGTGGCGTTAGCATTCCACTCATTATTTTGTCGCTGCTACCGCTCAAGCTCGAAATGATGATTCAAAACGTCACGGGCCTTGCCTCAAAAGTCCCCGAGTACGCAATCCAGCAACGAACTGAATATATTATTACGCGTGCCCTGGCTACTCGCATGCTTGGTCTTGCAAACGGAGCGTCAGAGGCAGATTCAGCCCTTGTCTTTTGTAAAGGTGGTGGCATCGCGTGTTCACTATTTTCAACATACTCAACTAATTATTTTCAAGATAAGCTCGGTATCAGCATTGATAATGTCAAGGCTCAGGGTGTGACATCACTCGGCGGTAAAGCATCAAGCTGGAAGGTAACTGTACCGGTTGGTAACGAGAGTGTTGATGGGTTAGCAAAACAGGTCGACGGCTTAACGAAAGAGATTACCCTAAAGAGCAACAGTGAAATGAAAAAATTCATAGCAGCGGAGGTAGAAAAAAGCCACGGCTCGACGATGATAGATCGTTTCCTGGCACGAAAACTTCTCATGAAAAAATTTGGTGTTACAACTTGGCGAGGACCACCGATTGTCGAAAAGGCAGCGAACAGCGCTAAGACTGCCCTCACGAATATGAAAACGAGTATTTTAAAAAATACTGTTGGTAAAATCGCACCGCGCCTCACGACCTATATGACATGTTTAACCGACGCACAAGTATGTGCTAATCTCCGCGAAAGCCTCGCAACAGGCAACAAGCCAACAATACCAAACCCTGATGATGATCCGAGCCTAAAGAAGGGCACTCCCGCATATGACCAGGCGAAGGCGAGATATACCGCACAAGGACTAGTTGCCGACTCAGGGGCCGTTACTGCTGACGAGGCAGCAACAGGTATACTACAGAAAATAATTACCAAGAAGGTACTTGCAGTTGCTGGTGGTGTGGGCGCAGCAGTTGGTGTACTTGATCTTGGCTTTAACGTTATTCATTCAATATCAACTGGTAAGTTGAGTGAGATTCAGTATGATATTGCATCGCAGGTATACACTGGTTTTTCAACAGACGTGCAAACCGCCTGGGAGAAAGTGAAAGCAGGAGATTCTGATATCGACACATTAGCTGCGTATAATAGTCTGTTTGATAATAACCCGACCGCGAACGGCACAGTATCAGCCGCGGCCACACTTGATAATGGTGTCGATAGCAGCCCACTATACCAGGCAGAGAGTGGACAAGCCGTCGATACATCAAAAGGTCTTACGGTACCATGTGACAGTCCAAATGGTAAGGTCAATACAAAACTCGCTCCAGGCCAACTTATTTGCGATGACCAAAAAGCCGTAAGAGATTTTGCACCGTACTTTAATACCGACCCAACTGGTATGGCATTAAAAAATGTAGCCGATGTATGGGTTGGAAGTGTTGGCGCAGCTCTAAAGCTAGGCGGTGACGTAGTTGGAGCAATTATTAATGCGATCCCTGGTTTTCAACAAGCAACGAGTGCACTTGGCTCACTTTTTGCCGGAAGTATCACTGGACTTGAAGGCTGGATTACAAGCCTTATATTCCACACACCAAATGTTGGCCCAAGCGCAAGCGGATCCGATAACTACGTCGGACTCAGTGGAGGTATTCGTATTACCCAAAATGCCCTTATGGAGGAGGGTGTCGATGCCGATGGAACAGCTATGGGCGGTGGCGGTACACCTCTTTCAACTACACAACTCGCCGTTATTGACCAGCAACAAAAACAAGCCGATAAAGCATACTTCGATAGCCAGCCAATACTAGCTCGTATTTTCGACACAAGCCTCACCGGCTCATTCGCACAGCAATTTATTTCACGTATTCCAACGTCTGTAAGCTCAGTTGCATCGCTGCCAATCTCGTCATTTATGCAACTGTTCACAGGCGCATCGGCCGCAACGGATAGTGCAACACTTAATCCATTTGTCCTCCCTCTTTATGGATATAGCGCTGATTCTTCTGCGCTCACCGCGGACCCAAGTACCTACACCGATGCAAGCTGTGCAGCAAGTGCAGCAGCGAGAGCAGACCCAAAAAATCATGCGGTAATCGGTAATAACCTTGTTGCCACCTATAATGTTGCCGACCCATGTGCACTCGAAAAAATGGTCGTAGGTGAGCAGGCAGCTGAAAACAACCTCACCGATAATAAATATGCATTCAAGCCTATTACCGGTACATCTAGTTCTACGACAGCTCAAACAAGTTTAGCGAAGCCGGCTCAAACAAGTCCTAAGGGTAACGGATGGACACTCTCTCGGGGCGTTGATTACTCATCAACTGCATGTGCGGCAGGTACACAAGACGTGGGTATGTACACAAACCCCACTTTGAAATTTACCGTACGACTTTGCTACGTTAACTCTTTCCCAACTTCAGCTGGTAGTAATATTAATGGTTCACTCGATGCCGTCGTGGCGTCCGTTATATCAAAGAATGTTGTCGATATGTTTGCTGCCGCAAAAGCAGATGGTCTGAGCCTTGGTATCTCGGATGGAATGCGCTCACCAGCACACCCATATTACACAGTTAACTCACAACACTCAGCGGGCGTCGCGATCGATATTGGCTCACCACGCGGAGGACAAACGGTTTGTTTCGTCTCGGGAGTTGGTGGTGCGGGTGCGCTGAGTACCGCCAACGCTACGGCATGTCGTAAGCGCACCGACAACGACGGGGCAGTTGTGCGCTGGCTTGATGCACACGCCGCAACTTATGGCTTCCAAAACCTTAAGAGCGAACCATGGCACTGGTCGATGGGTGAGTCGTAATGAAATATTTTACAATGCGAATAAGAATAGTAGCTGGCTTATTCATTCTTATCGCCTCAACTTTAATTCCTGCTGTCGACGCATTTGCGACATTAAATGAAGCAACCCTTCAATCGTATGGCATTAGTCAGTATGATCCGAACTTCATTGATTGTAGTGGCGACTCAGCTGGGGCGACAGCCGCACCTGTAGGTAATGATAATATCGAAAAAATTCTTCGCTACTTCGTTGGAAAAGGCCTAACACTCGCACAAGCTGCAGGTATTGGTGGAAATATTAGTCGTGAGTCTAGTTATAACCCGGCAAAAATTCAGGGCGGAAAAATCGCTCCATCAAACTATATTCCAGTTAGCGGAACAGGCTTTGGACTTGTGCAATGGACGTTTAGCGACAGGCAAAAACCACTTGAAGCATTTGCGGCTTCACAAAACAAAACGATTATCGACCTCGGTATGCAGCTCGATTACATATGGAAAGAAATGAACTCCAATAGGGCTGGAACACTTTCAGATATTCAAAAAACAACAACTGCCGATGATGCCGCTTATATATTTCATAAAGACTTCGAAGGATCAGCAGACACGCCAGCAATGGTAAAAGCCAATCGTGGTGGAGATGCACTCGCATTATACGCAAAATATAAGTCAATCATACCGGACGGCTCTACCGACTCAACCACAACCGGCGCGTGCTCAGGCGACGGTAGCGCCTCAACGGCCGGGACAGACGGATTTGTCGTTTACAACCAAGACGATGCGGCCTGGGCAAAACTACCATATGGTTCAGCAGGTACGATTGGCGCTGGCGGCTGCGGACCGTCGGCTATGGCTATGATCATCACCAGTTTGACAGGCAAAAAAGTAACGCCTGCTGATACGGCCGCATATGGTGCTGCAAACGGAACACTATATCTTAATGGAGCGGGTGGTAGCCTGCATAACGTCGATAGTATTATCGGTAGCCATTGGGGACTCAAATCCACCCGGGTGGATGGCAGTATTGCCAAAATAAATGCCGGACTCCGTGCGGGCGGTGAAGTAATCGTGGTTGGCGGTGGACCAGGTAGAGCAGCCGCACCATTTACTCTTGGTGGTCACTTCATCGTTATTCGTGCTATCGCTGCAGACGGTAAATGGCTCATTGGCGACTCGAACGGTAGCAAGGGCCAAGATAACAGTAAAAAAGAATGGGATCCTGCCTTTATTATGAGCGAAGATAGTAGTGGCTACGCGGCGATATTAACAAAGTAAGGAAAATAATGGAACAAAGAAAAAAACTCATTATCATAATTGTCATCTTCGCCGCCATCTTTGTTGTGTTGGTGGTGGTAGCTATAGTATTAAAATCAAACGCTAGTAATACGGCTAGCAATAGTCCGCCAAACGACGTGAACCAAAACTCTTATGTTGATCCTTCAACGGGAGAAACGGTTCTCAATCCGACAAATCAGGTGGGTGATAGTTCACCCACCGATAAATCTGCAGCCGTCATACTCGGCCCATCACAACTTATTAACATCGGACTTTCGAGCAACCAAGTACAACTACTTAGCACCTATCTCAGTGACTATGCTGCAAATAATAAACTTGGGGCTGATAAAATTACGGCTGTTAGTATCGTCATTAGTTCACTGACACAAAATACGAATCCCGATAGTGGCCAATCAGAAATCACAGCTGATCTTATGGTCAACAAAAATACAACTCAATATATGGATCTTTTGTATCTTAGTACTGATGACTTACAAATAACCATATCTGACTCAAATCATAAACCCATTTATAATGGGCCAAGTAATGCCGGACCAAGTAACGACTAGGTTAACTTAATATGTAGTGCGTTTTTACTCCCCGCCAATAGGTGAGTGGTTGTAATAATAATCTGGTGAGCTCGCACATGATCACTGAGTGCTTTTTGGCGACGTTCATCGAGCTCAGAGAAGACATCATCGAGTAAAATAAGTGGCTTCTGTCCGACAATTTGTTCAATAATGTCTACTTCTAGAAATTTAAGAGCGAGCACAATCGTACGTACCTCCCCGCGTGACGCACTCGAATGAGCGGGGGAGTTGTTGAACATAAATAGTATATCGTGCCGGTGCGGCCCAACACTCGTACTGCCAACTAACGCGTCGCGAGCACTTGCGCGATCAAGTTCGGTTAAAAGTTTTTGTTTTATGTCTCCGATAAACGTATGTGAGTAGTGTACCGAAAGTTCGTCATCTAATTCCGCTATGTCGTTATAGGCAGCCGTAATCTTACTATTAATTTGCTCAACAAAGGCAATGCGCTTTTCGATAATATAGGCGCCGTATTCGCTCAGTGCCACATTCCAGACAAATAACTCGTCGGTAACGCTCTGGTGCTTTTTAAGGAGATTGTTGCGTTGCTTGAGTGCTCGTTCATATTTACGAAGTGACACGCCGTAGAGCGGGTCTAGTTGGCTAATAAAGCGGTCTATAAACTGGCGGCGGCGTGTTGGTGAACCTTGGAGAAGGCGAAGATCACCTGGTTCAAATAAAACGACTGGATATTTATGTTTTGGTTGCAACCTATAAGCAACATGATCATCCACAACGAACTTCTTACGACTCAGCTCTCGCTCACTGTCATACGACACCGTTCGCTTATTGTCGTCTTCAAACACAACATCGATGCGCCACCACAACTCATCAGTGCGTAGCATGTCACTATCAACGCCTTTAAATGAGCTTCCTTGGAGCGCGAGATAAAGTGCTTCAATAAGTGAGGTTTTCCCACTGCCGTTTTTACCTGTTATAACCGTGACGGTTGGAGAGAGCTGTGCAATAAAACTATCGTGTGAGCGAATATGTTGCACAGATAGTTTTGTCACTACCGTCATAATTCACTTAACTCTTAAGAGGCATGATTATGTGGTAATAGTTTGTTTTTACATCTGTCGACTTTAAAACACAAGGTGAAAGCTTCCCACTAAAGCTAAATTCTACTTCATCACCGTCGATAACACCAAGTGCCTCCGTAAGATAGCGTGAATTAAGGGTCACTTGGCCTTCGCCGGTCACTTCAGCGGTTGCTTCAGATGTATTTTCACCAAACTGAGAGGCTATAGAGTGAATTGAGAGACTCTTCGTCTCTTCACTGACTGTAAGTGTAATACTGCCACCAGATTCTCGGGCAAAGAGGCCTGCAATCTTTGTAATGCGCATAAAGTCACTTTTTGCTATTTTCACAATATTATCTGATTTTTTAGGCACTAATTGGCGGTAGTCGGGGAAATTACCATCAATTAATCGGCTGATAATTTCAGCATCATTAATACGGAATCTTACTTGCGTTTCGTCGAATAACACATCAACTTCATCGTCACCATCAACGATTGTCCGTAGAACCTCCTGGAGTGTTTGGGTCGGAATAATTGCCGAAACTTCACTCTTTGTCTCAACGAGCACTCGCTCAGAAAGACGATAACCATCAGTTGCCGCGAGTACCAGTTGACCATCTTGTGAATGCCAATACACACCTGTAAGAACTGGGCGGGTTGAGTCGCTACTGGTTGTTATGATTGTTTGACTAACTGCCTGCTTAAAGTCTTCGGTTTTTATACTGTATTGAATAGAAGATTTTTCATTGATTGTTGGAAGCTCTGGGAAGTCATCCGCAATCACCCCGTTAATAATTGAGGTATATTTACCGCTGTTAATGTGAAGGTTGTCACCTTTTACTTTAAGTTCAACTGGTTCTTTCGGAAGACTTGAGATAAATTCAGAGATTAAACGAGCGGGTATTGTAATTGCGCCTGGTTTTACAACTTTTGCCCCAATATACTGAGTAGTTGCGATTTCAAGGTTTGTTGCTGCAACTAAAAGACGGTTACCATCCGTGCGAAGAAGAATGTTGTTAAGAATAGGCAACTGCGTTTTATTACTAGCAACGCGACCAACTGCAGTGAGGGCTCGGGCGAAGTTTTCTTGTGTGACTGTGATTTCCATTATGTATTACCTTTCTTTCAATTTTTCATTTGTGGCTCTATTAATAAGGGATGTGGAAAAGAGGTATAAGTAGCATTTAACAGATAGGAGTGAGTAAAAATAAGTGTGGAAATAAATGTGTTCAATATGTGGCTTACGACGTGTATAAATAGGAGTTTTCCATTGCTCACCCCGACCTCACTAACGAACTGAACACCAAAGGGGGATAACCATACACCTGTTTCACTACCAGTCATCCCACTATTGTTCACATTTTTTACCCAGGCAAATTGTATAGATTTAGGCATATAGTTTCTCCCGAATCGAAGCAACCTGCTCACGAATAAGAAAGTCGAGCTTAATTGCCTTCTCAATTTTTTCAACGGAGTGAATAGCGGTTGTGTGGTCTTTTCGACCAAGTTCACCAGCAATTTTAGGGAAACTAAGATGCAACTCGCTTCGAAGAAGGTACATTGCGATCTGACGGGGGACAACAATGTGCTTATCGCGTTTTGCACTACATACCTCCTCAACCTTGAGTTGAAAGTGTTTTGCAGTTCGTTCAATAATTTGCTTACTGGTGATGTGTTGTGGGCGAGAGTGACGGATGTTTCCAAGGAGTCCTTCGGCGGTCGATACATCTGGCGCAATACCGCGCATCTCGGCATAGGCGAGGAGTTGGTTAAGGGCACCCTCTAATTCACGTATATTGGTTTTAATGTTAGTTGCGAGGTATTCGACTGTATCTTGACCAAGCTCAACACCAGATAGGGCTGCTTTGGCGCTTAAAATTGCACAACGTGTCTCAAAGTCCGGCATTTGCACATCTATTGTCATGCCCATCTCAAAACGGCTACGAAGACGCTCAGTGAGGGTTGGGATACTTTTTGGAGGCTTGTCAGAGCTGATGATAATTTGCTTATTGTTCTGGTGTAAAAAATTAAACGTGTGGAAAAACTGTTCCTGTGTTTGCTCCTTGCCCGCAATAAACTGCATGTCATCAACAATGAGTACATCGATATTACGGTACTTATCTGAAAAACCCTTTTTCTTAAACCGAACATAATCAAGAAATTCATTAACAAACGTTTCACTACTTATATAGACAACCCGTGTACCTGGCTGTAGTTTGACGATTTCATTCCCAACCGCCTGCATAAGGTGGGTTTTACCAAGCCCAACACCTCCATAAAGGTAGAGCGGGTTATATTTGACACCAGGGTTAGCGGCTACTGCCTGCGAGGCGGTGTAGGCAAGGTCGTTACTTGATCCAACGATAAAGTTATCGAACGTATAACGTGGGTTAAGACCGCCAGCTCCCACAAGTGGTGCATTTTGGGTGTAAGTACTCTGCACGTTTTGATTTGAGGAGGGGAGAAGGCTCTCGGGTGTTTGAGATTCTTGGCTAATGGTTGTCTCACGATTAATACGGGTTTTCTTACCCGTTGTCGTAATGGTGTAGGTAATGTGTTTTGGGGTAATACCGTTTTTGGCGAGCACGCCTTTTATTTGATCGTTAAACTTCACTTCAAATTGTTTCTTGGCAAAGATGTTTGGCACTGCAATCACAATGCCGGATTCGTTTTGGTCGACAAGTTCGGTGTTTTTGAACCAGGTCGTGAACGTAGCATGTGAAACCGATAATTCGATTTCTCCTAACACACTTTGCCACAACGCGTGATGCATAGTAAACTCCCTGTTACATTGACACTTCTATTACCTATCACTATAACGGAGCCGATAGTTTTCCACAACTACAAGCAGAACGAATAACGGCAGGTGCGAATAGGGGTGTGAGTTGTACACACAAGCGCTCCTTATCCGTTAATGTGTGGACAAGTGAACCAAAATCGGGGATAAGTTTTATATACCAAACAACGGATTTGTCTAAAATTCAAGGTTTGGCTTGCTAAAAAGGGTTATTTTCGCTAAGATGGATCAGATATGTCAACAAAAAGAACTTTCCAACCACACACTCGCCACCGTGCGCGTACACACGGATTTCGTGCTCGTATTGCAACAAAGGGTGGCCGCGCAGTGATGAAGCGTCGCCGAATTAAAGGTCGCGCTCTTCTTAGTGCCTAACGTAAAACGACAACTCAGGTTGTCGTTTTTTAGTTCCTTTTGATTCCTTAGATTCCCCGCGGTGAATAAATACCATATACTTATACATATGATTCCATTCTCTCAGCGATTTCATGGCCATAATAGCCTGCGCTATGTCTATAAAAACGGCACGGTCGTTCGAACCCGACTCGCAACACTGAAGGTGGCAACCAACGCTCATCGTAAAGAGCCTCGCTTTGCAATTGTTGTGAGTAAGAAAGTAATGAAAAGTGCAGTGCGACGTAACAGAATCCGTCGCCGCATATATGAGTATATTCGTATAAACACTCCGCGGTTGTCTCAGGCATATGATATTGCCATTATCGTGACGTCGAGTGAGTTTCTGAGTATGCCGGCCGAGGAACTATCAAGTCAACTAGAGCAACTCTTTGTCCAAGCCGAACTGTATAAAACAGCTCACAACTGATATAATAAGAGAAGTTAATAACGTACTAGTGGAGCTATTTTGCTGTGAACATTTTTGAGGTTATCATTGTACAACCTATCTTTAACCTCCTACTGACTCTTTATAGTGTCATTCCTGGTGGTGATTTTGGTATCGCACTTATTATCTTTACGGTGATTGTTCGTATGGCACTCTGGCCGCTTGTGAAGCGCCAACTTCACCAAGTAACAGCGATGCGTAAACTTCAGCCGCACCTTGCGCGTATTAAAAAAGAGACCAAGGGCAACAAGCAACAAGAGAGTATGCGTATGATGGAGCTCTATAAAGAGCATGGCGTGAATCCTTTCCGTTCAATCGGAATCTTGCTTATTCAACTGCCTATCTTTATTGCGCTGTACCAAGTGATTCAAATCTTTACGATTCACCGTGATCAAGTAGCCGTTTATACATACGGCTTTATTCACAATCTTGGACCAATTAAAGACATTATTGCCCATCCAGAGAACTTTCACGAGAAACTTTTTGGGGTTGATCTGACCGCGCATGCTCTTGGTGGCCCAGGGGGATTTAATATTGTCCTCGTGCTTCTCGCTGTTACGGCAGCAATCACCCAGTACTTCATGTCGAAACAAACCTCACCACAGGTACAAAGTAAAAAACGCCTCCGCGATATCTTAAGTGAAGCGGCTGATGGCAAACAGGCCGATCAAAGCGAAATGAACGCTATTGTGATGGGGAAGATGATCAAATTCTTGCCATTCATTATGCTCTTTGTGATGTTGAACCTGCCTGGTGCGCTTGCCCTTTACTACGCTGTATCTAACCTTGTTGCTGTGTTCCAGCAACACCGTATCCTCAAAAAAGACGTTGAAGAGATGGACGAAATGGCCGACGAGAAGCCTGTTGTTATGGTTGGCAAAAAAGCCACAGCAAAAGCTCGCGCGAAGGTCGCTACGGAAGCAAATGTTATCCGTATTACCGCTAAAGATACCACTCCAAAAAAGAAGGGAGTGTAATCATGAACCAAGAAGAATCAATTCTATTTGTCAAGAAATATCTCGAGGATTTACTCACGTTTTTCAGTGCAAACCTTAGCGTGCATGCTAGTTGTGAAGAGGATGTGATCGAGCTTTCTGTGCCGTCAAGCGAACTTAACAGTTTACTTATTGGTCGTAATGCCGAGACGCTTCGAAGTCTTCAGTATGTTGTGTCTACAGTTCTTCGTAACAAAAATGCCAGTCTGACACGCGTTAATATCGACATTGCTGACTACAAAAAGCAACGCGCTGAACGTGTTGCTGTGCAAGCTCGCGAATGGATCGAACAAGTTCGCAAATCCGGTGATTCATATGTTGCCATGCTCAATGCTGCAGATCGTCGCATTGTTCACCACGTCGCGAGTGAATATAGTGATATTCGTACATTCTCTGAAGGTGAAGGCCGCGAACGAAAAATTACAATTGCTCAGGCAAGTTCGTAGTCGCCAAGGCTTCTATATAGGTAGCATGGGTTTGTTCGGCCATGCGGCGCCATGAGTATTTCTTAATCTGTGTGTAGCCTTTAACGACAAGGTCTTTTTTCAGTGATTCATCACTCAGTACATCATTAATCGCTCGTGCCATGTCGGTTGTGTCGTTCGGGTTAAAGTAGTGGGCTGCATGCTCGTAGACTTCTGGCAGACAGGTCGCGTTACTGCTCACCACTGGCACACCGTAGCTCATTGCCTCAAGGCCTGGCAAACCAAACCCTTCCATAAGTGACGGAAATACATAGGCACTGGTATGTTTATAGAGCCAATCTCGCTGTTCGTCGGGCAGGAAGCCTGTAAAGACGATATTTTTATATCCTTTTGATTCGAACAGCTCCTTATTTGCGAGCGTGTCGCCGGCGAGCTTACCGACAAGTACCAAGCCAAGATCGGGGTATTTTTTAATAAGTCGTTGGTGGGCGTCGGCTAGGCGACGGAGATTTTTATAATCTGGTTGTTGGCCAACATATAAAAGATATTCTTTAAATGGGAGGTCATACGAGGCGATTTTATCATCAAATATATCTGCAGCCTCATAGGTCACAATTACTTTCTCTGGGTCAATGCCGGCAAAGTCAACGAGCGCAGTTTTTGTAAACTCGCTAGGTGTAAGTATGTAAGCGCTACTTTTAGCGACACTCTTAAAAACAAATTTGCCGACGAACTGTTTAAAGTGGAATATCAACCAGTTTTTATCTGAATTATAGGTATTAAGAAGCGTGAGGTCGTGAAAAGTTGTTACCTTTGCGCCCCTATAGAGCACCGGTTGTTGGGGCATACAAAAATGTACGAGGTCGGGCGCGAGGTCATCGAGCAGCTTTTTAAAACCAAGCTGCTCAGCTACCGAGTATTGCTCAAAATCGGCAATTTCTATATGGAAATTTTCAGCAGTTGGGGTGAAGTAGTCTTTATCTTTTGCCAGCAGGAGCACGCTGTAGCGATTGACGGTGTCGACCTCCTGAAGGTAGTGGAGAAGGCGCTCGACGTATCGCCCCGTAGAGGAGTTGATAATCCGTGCATCGATAGCAATGTGACTCATTATCTTCAGTATATCATTTAGTCTTTACGTACATATTCACGTAGTATCTGAAAATTATCTTACTAACTTAACTTTACCTTAAAAAGGGTCGGACCCTGCGTGCTTTGAGGGTCCGACCCTTTTTAAGCCAAGACTCAGCAAAGGCAGGGGAGGTGGAGTTGCTGAATGTGAGTTCGTGATCGCGGTTGAATGGCGGGTGCGCGAGTGTGTGGGACTTTTATAAATACTATATATCCGGTATTATATAACGGTGTCCAAAGCCAAAAAACGCGACCTCAAAATTGTTATCTTTAGCCTCATCGGCATATTCAACACGCTATTTGATTTGTTCTTGTACGTTATCTTCTTTAACCTCACGCATTCAATTCTTGTAGCCAATGTTATCGCCACATCGGCGGCCCTTATCGGTAGTTATTTGCTTAATTCTCGGCTGACTTTTAAGTCAAAGAAGTGGACATTTAAAAGCTTCGCCTTATTTGTTGCGGTGACGGTATTTGGCCTTTGGTTTCTGCAGACTGGTGTTATTTACCTCATTACACCTATGGTCAGTACGATTCCAGAGTTCTTATGGCATTTATTTGGCCCACTTGAGGCAACTGCAAAAGTTGTTGGGCCAAAGATCTTTGCAACTGCTGTCACATTTGTATGGAATTTCCTGTGGTACAATAAGGTGATCTTTAAAAAAGAATCAGTTACCGATCAAGTAATTGCGTCACTCGAGTAAACTAGCGCTTCTTTTTTTCTACAGTTTTATGAACGTCCTGAGTAAAGTAGAGTGGGCGACCTTTTGTCTCGTTAAAGATACGACCGATGTATTCACCGATGATACCAAGTGAAAGAAGCTGTACGCCACCAAGAAACAGCACGACGGCCATAATCGATGGATAACCAGCTGCTTGCACGCCGTAGACGAGTGTACGGATGATAATGACAACGATATAGATAAACGCCACGAGTGAAATAATAAAGCCCATGAATGATGAAATACGAAGAGGTGCTGTGGTAAACGACGTCAGACCATCGATGGCGAAGTTAATCAGCTTTGGGTAGTTCCATTTGGTAACACCAGCTGCGCGCGGGTTGCGGCTATAGCTAATTTCCTTTTTCTTGAAGCCAATCCAACTAAACATTCCCTTGGTATAGCGTTGTGATTCGCGGATTTGCTTGAGGGCCTCGATACACTTACGGTCGAGCAGGCGGAAGTCACCTGTATCTTGTTGAATTTGAATGTGCGTGGCTTTTTGAAGCATGCGGTAGTAGATTTTTGAAGTGGTCTTTTTTAGCCACGATTCACCTTCACGGTTATTACGTTTGGCGTAGACGTCGTCGTAACCCTCTTCCCAATAGCCAATCATCTTTGGAATGAGTTCTGGTGGGTCTTGCAAGTCGGCATCGATGATGACGACCGCATCACCAGTCACATAATCGAGGCCAGCAATCATGGCGATTTCTTTGCCGAAGTTACGCGACAGATCAACGTAGGCGATACGATCATCAGTATCGGCGTATTCTTTGATCATTGGCATCGTCTTGTCGCGGCTACCGTCGTTGACAAATAGGAATTCAAATTCGTAGCCTTTATTGTCGTTTGCAAGCTTGCCGAGACGCTGATAGAGCTGTTCAAGCACCTCTTCTTCGTTGTATGCCGGGATCAAAATGCTGATTTTTTTCATTGCCTTCAGTATAGCATGATTTTAGGGGTGAACGGTATCTGTAACACCTTGAACGAGTGCTGTTACTGAGTCGTACATCGATGCTCCGGCGCGCGTTAAAGCTTCCTTTTTGTGTGCCGCTGACTCGTCGCTACTACCAAGTATTGCTCCAGCATGGCCTAGCTGTACACCAGTGGGTGCATATTTGCCAGCGATGTAGCCAAATATTGGTTTTGATACTGACGTTTTAATATAATCAGCCAGCGCAAGTTCATCCGTGCCACCAATCTCGCCAATGATAATAATCTGGTCAACATGTGGGTCATTTTCAAACAGTTTAAAACACTCCACAAAGCTCGTACCGCGAATTTGATCACCGCCAATCCCAATCACGTAGGCTTGGCCTATGCCGCGGCCGCTCAAACCAGCCATCACTTCGTAGGTAAGTGTGCCAGAACGGCTGACGACGGCTGTGTGACCAGCTAATGACATGTTTGCAGGTATAATTCCGAGCTTGTTGCCGCCAGGTATCATAACACCTGGTGAGTTTGGGCCAACGAGAGTGCTTTTTGAATTTTTTAAATGTTGCTTTATTTGCAACATATCATGAATTGGAATGCCTTCCGTAATGCAGATAATCAAAGGCACTTCGGCTGTGATCGCTTCGAGTATGGCGTCCTTCGCAAACGGAGCTGGCACAAAAATGACAGATATATCGACTGTATGATCTTTTTGAATATTCGCAATCGTTGCATAAACAGGTACGCCTTCAACCACTTCGCCTGCTTTACCCGGAGAAGTACCAGCAATAATTGTCGTGCCGGCAGTTAGCATTGCCTTGGTTTGAAATCGGCCATGACTTCCCGTAATGCCCTGTACTATAACATTCGTCGCTTTAAATAGTTCTGGGCTCATAGTGCTACCTGTTTTGCTGCCTGTAGACAGTCTTCTAGTGTGCCAAGCAGGGGAATATCTGCTCCATCAAGCAGTATTTTGGCTTCATCAAAGTTTGTACCACTGAGTCGAATGAATAGTGGCGGCAGTGAAGTAATTTGTTTCTCTGCGGCTATGATTGCTTTTGCTACTTCGTCACAGCGTGTGATGCCAGCAAAAATATTAATAACGATTGCTTTTACGTAAGGGTATTCAACAATTCGCTTAAATGCCGCAAGCACCGTCTCGGTGTTTGCCCCGCCGCCAATATCAAGGAAATTTGCAGGGCTCATTCCGCGTTCGGCTACGGCATCAACTGTTGCCATAGCGAGCCCCGCACCATTAGCAATCGTAGCCACCGTTCCATTTTCATCGAGGGTTACGAAGTTAACCTCAGCTGGCTTTTCCTCGAAATTCCAGTTATGTCTAAAAGCTGCGTTATCATCGAGCTCCATCTTACAATCACCAGCCACAAACTCGTTATCTGTAGTAAGAATTAAGGGGTTAATCTCGAGTAATGTGGCGTCGTTGCTCACGAAACAGGTATATAATTTCTCTACCAAATCCTGTAGCGCGAATGCTTGAGACTGTAAGTCGAATTGGTCTGCGAGTTGCTGCCCGACTGCTTCAAAGTTATTCTTGTGGATCTCAGTGTTCAAAAAAGTCGCTGGGCCGTTATCTTCCACCTCAACGCCACCATTTTTATTGGCAACAAGGCGTATTTCGGCTGTCGGTTTGTCTATTAGGAGCGAAAGGTAGTATTCATTTTTAATGTTGAGCTTCTCTTCAGCAAGAATAACAGCGGGGGTAAATCCTTTGATTGATAGTTGAAATAGATTATTAATCGTACTATCTATGTCTGATTCTTGTTCGACAACTTTTATACCGCCAGCTTTACCTCTTCCACCTGTGGGAACTTGAGATTTAAGAACAAGGGGCGTTTGCAAACTCGGATGATCACCTTTACGGATAACAGTGCTAACCGGTACTGCAATATGAGCCCCGGCTAGTATCTGTTTTGCTTCAAACTCTAATAACTTCACTGAAGTAATTATAGACGATGTTTTGTGGAGTTATAAATCAATGTATAATGGACGAAGACTTAGAAGTTATAATATACCGAGAGGAATCATAGATGGCTGACGCGAAGAAAAGAGCATTAATTACAGGGATTACAGGACAAGACGGTGGACATCTTGCTGGATTCCTTCATGAAAAGGGATATGAAGTTTTTGCAATTATAAGGGGTCAGCATAACCCAAGGCGAGAAGCGGTTGTGTCTGAGTTTCCTTACGTTACTCTATTTGATGCCGACCTCACCGACCAGTCGTCTCTTATTCGTGCCATGCAGGTCGCAAGGCCACACGAAGTTTATAATTTGGGTGCGATCAGTCATGTTGGCTACTCCTTTAAAGACCCACAACTCACTAACGACGTAACAGGTAAAGGTGTCCTCAACATGCTTGAGGCAATTCGTTTAACTGACCCAGAAAACAAAGTAAAATTTTACCAAGCCTCAACATCAGAAATGTTCGGAGGGCTTGAATATAATCGTCCGGAGAAGGGCTATACTGAAGAATCAAGTTTTCATCCCCGCAGTCCTTATGGTGTCGCAAAACTGTACGGGTATTGGATAACAAAGAACTATAGAGAGAGCTATGACATGTTTGCCGTCTCGGGCATTCTCTTCAACCATGAAGGCGAACGACGTGGCGTTGAATTTGTGACACGTAAGATTACAAATGCGGTTGCTCGTATTAAGCTTGGTCTTCAGGACGATTTGGAGCTTGGTGATTTGTGGCCAAAGCGTGACTGGGGCTATGCAGGTGACTATGTAAGGGGTATGTGGCTCATGCTTCAGCAAGATAAGCCCGAGGACTACGTTCTTGCAACCGGTGAAACACACTCAATCGGGGAGTTTCTTGATTTGGCATTTAAGGAAGTGGGAATTGACGACTGGAAGCCGTATGTAAAGCAGAACCCTGCATTTATGCGACCTGCCGAGGTAGACGTGCTTTTAGGTGATCCTACGAAGGCTGAAAAAGAACTTGGCTGGACACGTGATGTTGACTTTCCTGGTCTTGTCAAACTCATGGTTGAGCATGATCTCGCCATTGAATCAACGAAGCTATAGACATGGTTATTAAACCAGAGCACTGGCAAAGAATCTCCAGGGACACTCTTATCGATACGAAGTTCCTGAAGGTATATCAAGATACGGTGAAGCTTCCAAGCGGCGACATTTTTGACGATTATACAGTAGCCTCGCTTTCTGATGGTGTTGTCATCGTTGCCACCGACACAGAGGGCAAGCTTATCACCCAATTTGAATATAAGTATGCCATTGATAAAGTCATCTTAAACCTCCCTTCTGGTGGTATTGAAGAGAACGAATCACCGATCCAGGCAGCGATAAAAGAGTTGCTTGAAGAGACTGGATATACTTCTAATGAAGTTGAACTAGTGAGGACAATGTACGAGTATCCTTCAAAACTTGACCACACTCTTTATATTGTTCGTGTAAAAAACGCTCAGAAAATACAAGAGGTCTCTCATGAGCCAACAGAATCTATTAGCATGGTTAACCTTATATCCGCCGATATGCCTGATTTTGGAGGTGAATTTAATACAACCTACACGGTTGCAGCATTAGCTGTAACACTTCCCGAGTTTTTAAAGAGTTGAGTCTTCTTTCCACGCCACGAAGTCTGAAATTGTTTGCTCAAGTGATATAGAGGGCGTCCACCCTAACTCATCTTGAATTCGACTTGAATCACCTACAATTTCAGGCGCATCCGTCGGACGTACTCTTTTTGGGTCAATTTCTGCAGTCACAGAAATACCCATTAGTGCAGTCAGTTTGTTTAAAATATCTTCTCCCGAGTAGCTATTCCCCGACGCTATATTATACGTATCATATTGGAGCGTCGGTGCGTCGGCAAGTAGGCTATATGCCTTTACGATGTCTCTTACGTCCGTAAAATCTCGACGTGTTGCTATATTTCCTACAGAGATAACTGAGTGTCCGCTATTCTTCGCCGCAAGAATTTGATCATAGAGATCCGAGACGAGGAAGCCAGACGCTTGACCTGGTCCAATATGATTAAAGGGTCGAGCGATGACTATATCTAAACCTCGATCCTTGTATTGTTTCGCGGTTTCTTCGGCTGCAATCTTCCCGATACTGTAGGGTGAGCCTTGAGTTTTTATAGCGTCTTCCTTGAGTGGCATTGCTTGATTTGAATCGTAGATAGCGCCAGTGCTTATGATGACTGCACGTCCAGAAAAACCTTGTTGAAGACCAGAAGACAGTAGGTTGTCTGTCATCGTACTATTATCTTTTATATACCGTTCGGGGAATTTAAACGAATCCGTCACGGAAGCCAGTCCGGCTAGGTGTATTATTGCCGATGCACCTTCAAGTGATATTAAATTTGTAGACTCGCGATCCATAAGATCACATTGTGTATATTTATCTAAAAGATGAACGACAGCACCTTTAGGCGTAGGCTCTCGACCTATGCCGTGTACGATGTGTCCAATGCTCTTTAGCTCTCTTGCAAGGTGTTCACCAACGAAGCCATTAATGCCAGAGACGACGATTTCGGTCTTGTTCATTCATCTAGTATAACATTGATTTAGGTGCCCGATACCTCTATAATGAGTCATATTGTGAAGACTTTCAACAATTTTAAATCGCGATATCGTTATTCCTTAATTCTTTTAAAACAGCTCGTTATTACTGATTTTAAACTACGCTATAAAGGCTCAGCGCTCGGTTATGTTTGGACGCTTCTGCGACCACTGGCATTATTTGCCATCTTGTATGTAGTGTTTGTGCACTTTTTGAAGATTGGATCGAGCACTCCGCACTATGCGGTCTACCTTTTGGTAGGCGTTATTCTATGGAACTATTTTGTCGAAGTAACGAACAATGGCCTTTCGGCAATAGTAGGCAAGGGTGATTTACTGAGGAAGCTCTCTTTTCCAAGATATGCGGTTGTTGTTGCGGGTTCGTTATCTGCGCTGATTAATCTTTCCATCAACCTTGTGGTAGTTGGCTTATTTATGATTATTAATGGTGTATCTTTAACCTTTGAAGCTTTGTGGATATTTCCACTTATCGTGGAGCTCTTTATCTTCGGGCTTGGCATCGCTTTTCTGCTCAGCGCATTATATGTACGATTCAGGGATATTAATTATATATGGGAAGTTGTATTACAGGCAGGATTCTATGCAACACCAATTCTTTATCCTATATCATTTGTCGTAACTGCTTCACCGATTATTGCGAAGATTATGTTGTTAAATCCAGTTGCACAAATCATACAAGACGTACGAGCATCCATTATCACACCTGAGACTATCACGGTTTCAAGTCTGTTCCATAACCCATTTGCTTCACTCATCCCATTGGCCATTGTTTTGGCTATTACATCTATATCAATAATCTATTTCAAGAAGCGCTCACCTAACTTTGCGGAGGAAATCTAATGACCGACAATATAGCCGTAAGTGTCCAGGGCGTATCCAAGGACTTCCGATTGCCTCACGAGAAAGTCGATAGTGTTAAAAGTCTCTTTGTGAATCCGTTTAACAAAAATAGAAAAAGGTTTGAAGTACAGCATGCCTTGAACGATATCTCTTTTGATATACCAAAGGGAGAATTTTTTGGCATCGTTGGCAGGAACGGAAGTGGAAAGAGCACCCTACTCAAGATTATTGCTGGTATTTACCAGCCAACAACGGGAAAGACGAGCATAAATGGTCGTCTTGTTCCGTTTATTGAACTCGGCGTTGGTTTTAACCCCGAACTCACGGGGCGTGAAAATGCATACCTAAACGGCGCTTTAATGGGCTTTTCAGAGAAGGAAGTAAATAGTAAATATGACGCAATTGTTGAGTTTGCCGAGCTTGAGCGATTTATGGATCAGAAACTTAAGAATTACTCTTCGGGTATGCAAGTACGGCTTGCTTTCTCGGTAGCTACAATACTCGCTGAATCAGACATTCTACTTATTGATGAAGTGCTAGCTGTTGGCGATGCTGACTTTCAGAGGAAGTGCTTTGAATACTTCAAAAAGCTTAAAAAAGATAAGAAGACCGTTATATTCGTAAGTCACGACATGACGGCCGTAAGAGAGTACTGCGATCGAGCCATTCTAATCGACGAAAGTAAGATTATTTTTAGTGGAAGCTCCGAAGAAGTCGCAAAAGAGTATACAAAGCTTTTTCTTCCACATATATATGAAGAACAAGAGCAACAGAATCAAAAAAAGAATGGCAAAGCAAGTGGCGACGGACATAAGTGGGGAGCTGGCGGTGTCGATATTATTCAGGCACATCTTTCAAAGAAACTATACAAGAACAGTGACAGAGAAGTCTTGTTTACCTACACAGTTAAAGCTT
>DIZB01000026.1:0-913 GCA_002427805.1 Candidatus Saccharibacteria bacterium UBA6039 | reverse complement strand
TACCTATACAGTTAAAGCTTCTAAGGGCTTTGATGATGAGATTGTTCCTGGATTCACTATTAAGAATGAACAAGGTGAGCCTGTTTTTGGCACTAATACAGATATCGCATTAGACCATCATGAAAAAATATTACTCAATGAAGATGTTGGCAGTAGAACAATTGGTTGGAGCTTTCCGAACATATTTAACGAAGGAGTCTATACGATAGATCCTGCTGTTTTATCGGGCTCAAATAATACCACACTTCAGTGGTGGGATGAGGCTATATCTTTTCGGGTAATTAACGAAAAAAGTACGCCTTATCCAGTGACTCCACAGATAGACATCTCTATAGATGGTATATTAAAAGCCTGAGGTTAGAAATAAGGCAGAAAACAATACGTATTCATGTTTAAGACTCGACTTCTAGTTGTGGCAAGTTACCCCATAAAAACTCCTCTTCATGGCGGTCAAAAAAGAACCACTGCTTTACTCAGTAAATATAGACAAGTGTCAAACAGTGTTAGTTTTATGGGTATTTTTCTTAAAGGCTCATACAGTAGTTATAGTAAGTATGATTTACCTATAACAGATGATTCAGTAATAGACCAAGTCAACAGCCAACCTGAGTATACTGACATAATAGTCGGAAACGCTGTATTGAATGAAAAGATTACAAAAATGAAATTTATCAAAGCATTGTTAAAGATTAATCCTCAAGTTATACACGTAGAACAGCCGTATATGGTATCTTCTATTTCAAAAATCTTGTCAGAAATGAATATGAATCCGGTTATCATCCTTGGTTCTCAGAATGTAGAAGCTGAGCTCAAGCACAGCATTTACAAAGGGGTACTGGGGTCTACCGCGCTGAGGAAATTGGTTGAGTCGACCCAGAGAGTAGAAGACAATGCTGTGGCTATTGCGAATATT